>CALNCD010000220.1 GCA_937874965.1 uncultured Erysipelotrichaceae bacterium
GCTGGAGCATGTTCATCGGCCGAAATTGATGATTTATCTGGAGTGCAGCGTTGATGTCGCAATGTCTCGGATTGAGAAGCGAGGGCGCGACTATGAGCAGATTGTTGAGCGGGAATACTGGACCCAGCTGAATAACGAGTACCGTGCTTATTTTGACCAATACAGCTTATCCCCGATGTTGAAGATCAATGTGGACCATCTTGATTTTGAAAATAATCAAGATGACCAGGAGTATGTCTTAGCGCTGTTTCGAGAGAAGTTGAAGGAGATAGGAGCGTAAGAAACTCCTTTTTTTCTGCATTCTTATGGTTGACATTCTTATCAAACTCATTATAATAAGAAGTGTTAGCACTCTTAGTGCTAGTGTGCTAAGAAGAGACGAAAGGAAGATGAAAATGATACAACCTTTGTTAGATCGGGTATTACTAGAAAAGAAAGAGGCAGAAAAGACGACAGCGAGCGGCATTATCTTAAGCGAATCAAGCAGTGAAAAGCCATCCTCTGCAATTGTAGTTGCTGTGGGTCCAGGAAAGCTTGATGACAATGGAAAACTTGTCGAAGTCGGCGTACAAGTCGGTGATACTGTGATATTCAAGCAGTATTCGACGACAGAAATTAAGGATAACGGCAAAGATTATTTGATTGTCGACAGCAAGGACATCCTTGCGGTTGTGAAGTAGGAGGATTTAGACATGGCAAAACAAGTGAAGTTTTCAAGAGATTCAAGAGAATCATTGTTAAAGGGAATTGATACACTGGCAGATGCAGTGAAGATTACATTGGGGCCGAAGGGCCGTAATGTTGTTCTGGAACGTTCTTATGGATCCCCGCTGATCACGAATGACGGTGTGACGATTGCGAAGGAAATAGAACTCGAAGACAAGTTTGAAGACATGGGTGCGAAACTGGTCTATGAAGTTGCGAATAAAACCAACGATACTGCCGGTGATGGAACAACGACAGCAACCGTCCTTGCGCAGGCGATTATCCGAAAGGGTATTGTCAATGTGGACAAGGGTGTAAATCCGGTTTTGATGAGAACCGGAATTGAGCTGGCAGCCAAGGAGATATCCAACCATTTGCTTCAACAGTCTATTCCTGTGGATACCAGTGAAGATATCGCAAATGTCGCAGCGGTTTCAGCTGGATCAAAAGAAATTGGTGATATTATCGCAAATGCAATGAATACCGTTGGAAAAGAAGGTGTCATCACCGTCGATGAATCGAATTCATTTGAAACTGAGTTGGAAATTGTTGAGGGTCTGCAGTACGATAAAGGCTATATTTCTCCATACATGGTTTCGAATCGTGAAAAAATGGAAATTGAAATGGAAGAAGCCTATGTTCTTGTAACCGATCAAAAGGTTTCGACAATTCAGAATGTTCTTCCTATTCTTGAACAGATCGTGAAGATGAACAAGCCGTTCTTGATTATTGCGGATGACCTGGACAATGAAGTTACAACAACTTTAATTGTGAATAAACTCAGAGGAACATTCAATGTTGCGGCAACAAAGGCACCTAGTTTCGGTGATAATCAGAAAGCAATTCTTGAAGATATCGCAGTGGTTACCGGTGCAACCTTCATTTCGAAGGATCTGGGTATGGAATTGAAGGATGTCCAGATTGAACAGCTTGGCCGTGTTGCGAAAGTTCTGATCAAAAAAGATGAAACGCCCTTGATTCATGGCTATGGCGATAAGGCAATGATTGATGGCCGTGCTCAGGAAATCCGGAATCAGGTTGAAAATTCAACCAGTGACTACGATAAGAAGCGCCTGAATGAGCGTCTTGCTAAGATTACAACCGGTGTTGCGATTGTGAAAGTCGGAGCAGCCACAGAAAGTGAAATGAAGGAAAAGAAACTTCGGATTGAAGATGCGTTGAATGCAACAAAAGCAGCAATTGCTGAAGGGGTTGTTTCAGGTGGCGGAGCGGCCTTGGTCCGTGCATATGTTGATCTTAA
>CALNCD010000221.1 GCA_937874965.1 uncultured Erysipelotrichaceae bacterium
CAGCTTATTCGTCATAACCTTGATGTTCTGGAAGCAATGATTGACTATAACATCGAAAATGACAACCATATGCTGCGCCTCTCATCGTCACTCATTCCCTTTGCTTCAAGCGCAAGAAACACCTTTGATTGGTCGGCATACTTTACTGATGACTTCAAACGGCTAGCGGATAAAATCATGCGTCATGAAATCCGTATTTCTTGTCATCCTGGCCAGTATACCGTCCTAAATTCACCCGATCCTCGTGTTGTGGAGAATTCGATTGCGGAACTAAGCTATCATTGCCGGCTACTTGAATTGCTTTCAGACCAGCAGAATTCAAAGATGATTCTCCATATCGGCGGACAGTACGGAAACAAATCAGAAGCCATTAAACGCTTTATCGATGTTTACCATCGCTACGAAGGACTGCTTCGGAAACACCTAGTTATTGAAAATGATGATCGTCTGTATACCACGGAAGATGTTCTCTCCATTTCGAAAAGAACATCACTCCCGATTGTCTTTGACCATCTTCATCATGCCATTAATCCTTCATTAGAAAATCATTCAATCAATGAAATTCTGAAGAATATCAAAGCAACATGGACACCAGCAGACGGACAGTCTAAAATGCACTACAGCCAGCAAGCCATCGGCAAGCGCCCTGGGGCGCATTCAGCGACCATTGACCTGACTTTATTCCAACAAGACTATCGCAATTATTACCATGATTTTAACGGCGATATCATGCTTGAGGTCAAGGATAAGAACCGATCATTCTTGAAAGTGAATGCTTTCTTTCACCCCTCAAAACAAAAGCTCGAAGCAGAATGGGCAAGGTACAAATACTGGGTACTGGCCCATTCACAATCCAACTACCTTGCCATACGAGCACTGTTAAAACAAGAACAGGTCGATGCCGTTTCTTTCTATGCATTGATTGATCGCTCCATCTATGGCGCTTATTCCAAGCAGGATGCCATTAATGCGTTTCAGCACATCTGGGGATATTTCAAAAAAACTGCCAGTGAGAAAGAAAAGCTGCAGTTTCTGAAACAGCTTGATGCTTTTAAAACGAACAGGTGCACAGAACTCGCAATCATCCATCATCTTCGCCGGCTTTCCCAGAAGTACAATCAAACCTATCTGCTATCCAGCTATTATCTTAACCCGAATTCGCATCAATTAGTCAAAACGGAGGATTCCCATGTATTTAGCGATTAAAGAAATCAGAAAAGAAAAACGGCGCTTCCTCATGATTATCACTGTTACGGTTCTTATTGCTTACCTCGTCTACTTTCTATCTTCTCTTGCCTATGGGCTGGCTCAGATTAACCGCACTGCCATCGATTACTGGAACGCCGATGGAATCATCCTCTCTCAGGCTGCGAACGGAAACATCTATGCTTCTACCATTGATGAGAAAACAGTCACAGAATTAAATTATCCCCTTGCGCAAACAATCACGGTGGCCAGTGCTGCCATTCAGAACAATTACGACGATAAGCCTACGGATGTTGTATTTATCGGAACAGAGCGGACATCCACCCTCGTTTTGCCTGAACTGCTTGAGGGAAGGCCGATACAACAAGAGGATGAAGCCGTCATTTCATCCAGTTTAACCGATGACATGACCTTGAAGATCGGGGACACGTTCACGATATCCGCAACAGGGAGAGCCTTCACAGTTGTCGGTATTTCAAAGCCGGCTGACTATAACACACGGCCTGTTGTCTATGTGGATCGATTTACGGCGTCTCAGGCAATGATGACCTATCAGGGTGATACCAGCAGTTCAGCAACGCCAAATATGCCAAAACGTGTCTCCGCCATCCTCGTCAGCAAAGACACCGTTCAGTCCTTCCTTGCAAATGATCAACTTGAATATTCAACTCTTGCTGCTTTCATTAATACGCTTCCCGGTTATCAGGCTCAGGTCTTGACCTTTGGTTTGATGATTGTCTCACTCTCTCTTATTGCTTCGATGATTATCGGTATCTTCATGTATATCTTAACCATGCAAAAAAAATCCATCTTCGGCGTCCTTAAGATCCAAGGCTATCAAAACGGATATATCATGCGCTCAGTCGTTTACCAGGCCTTCCTCCTCGTCTCTGCAGGCCTATTCATCGGCTTTAGCCTAACCTTGCTCACCCTGTTCTTTTTGCCGACGCGTGTTCCTGCCTCGATCAGCTGGCCCCTGTTCGGTGCCGTAAGCGGGGCATCGCTTTTATTCTCAATGATTGGCGTTTTCTTCTCTGCACGCAGCATTCTCAAAATAGATCCTTTGGATGCCCTGTAGGAGGACATATGATTCAACTAACAGAAGTCACGAAAGACTACACAGACGGAACCCAGAGCGTCACAGTGCTGAAACCGACAACGCTTACTCTCAATCCGCATGAATTTGTCGCAATCACCGGTCCCAGCGGATCAGGCAAATCAACACTGCTGACCATTATCGGTGCCCTCCAGAAACCGACGTCAGGAACACTTCTCATCGATGGGCAGGATATCTATCAAATGAATGAGAAGCAACGCGCTCAATTGCGGTTTAAAGATATCGGTTTCGTGTTGCAAGGATCAAACCTTGTGCCATACCTGACAATACAAGAACACTATACCCTAAAACTTAAACAAGCCAACGCAGCAGACAGAACACGAATCGAGACTATCATGATGTCCTTGGGTATCGAAAAAATCAGAAATAAATACCCTGATAAAATATCAGGAGGAGAACGCCAAAGAGCTACAATCGGTTTGGCCCTCCTTTTGAACCCAAAGATTATTCTGGCCGATGAACCTACGGCCAGTCTTGATACGCAAAAAGCGAATGAAGTTGCTTCATTGCTGCAGAAGATAAGCCGAGATTTCAAGACATCCGTCGTCATGGTTACCCATGATCAGCGCTTGCTTCATTATTGTGATCGCGTTCTTGAAATGGATGACGGTCGCCTGCATGAGTGAACAAAACAATTACTGAGACTCTGCTCCATATTCACCCGAGACGGCATTGTAAGACAAGCGGACATTTCTCTTACCAAAGATTCATCCTGTGTTTTTTCTAAAAAAAGCACTTACCCCGTTAGGATAAATGCTTCCTGAATGTCTATGGTGCACCGAATGGGACTTGAACCCATACGAGAAATCTCACACGCTTCTGAGACGTGCGCGTATACCAATTCCGCCACCGGTGCATACCTTAATCATTTTCTTATAAATACCGGATAAATGCAAGGATTTTCGACGAGTAATTTATATTTCTTTTCTCATTTTCACCCTTGAGTCTTTACTGACCTCAGGACAGTTCTATCGTTTTGCGTTTGAAACACCGAAACATATCAACATCGCCTGATCCGATCGGCATGAGCTGCTGAATGATTTGCGTAAACACCGAATGATTCAGTATAATGAAAGTGTATCTGGAATTCTTAACGATGCCAGATCGGCATAAAGGAGAAAAAATGAAACTTGAACTTCAGCATGTACACAAGTACTTCGGGGATAGTCATGTTCTCGATGATATCAACTTTACCGTAAATAGCGGTCAGATTTTCGGCTATCTCGGCCGTAACGGCGCTGGTAAAACAACCTCAATCCGAATTATCATGGACGTTTTTGAACAGTCCCTTGGTGCAATAATGATGGATGGTATTCCTTTTTTGGCGAGTCACTATAAAATCGGCTACTTGCCTGAAGAAAGAGGCATGTATTCCAAAATACTCGTGGAGGATCAGCTTATTTATTTTGCGATGCTGCGCGGTGCAACCAAGAGCGAAGCAAAAGAGACCGTTGACTTCTGGGCCCATCGTCTTGAAATTGACCAGTATCTTAAACGAAAACTGGAGACGCTTTCCAAAGGAAATCAGCAGAAAGTCCAAATTGCCCAAGCCTTTCTGAACAACCCGGATATACTGATTCTGGATGAACCTTTCAGCGGTCTGGACCCTGTAAACTCCCAGATCTTTCAGGAGGATTTGTCTGAATACATCAGTCCTGAGCGCATCATTATCTTTTCCA
>CALNCD010000222.1 GCA_937874965.1 uncultured Erysipelotrichaceae bacterium
TGGGACTCAGATGAAAGCGACGGGTGAGGTGATGGCAATCGGCAGGACATTGGAAGAGAGCCTGCTTAAGGCAGTTCGTTCGTTGGAACTGAAACGGATTCATCCGCGAATGGACATTGCTGAAGTTTCTGATGACGGGAAACTGATGGAAAAATTGATCTATCCTGAAGATGACCGGCTCTATTACCTGATGAGTGCATTGCGCCATGGCTATAGTCTGAGCGAGCTGAATGCCCTGACTAAAATTGACATCTTTTATCTGGATAAACTGAAGCACATTGTTGAACTCGAAGCATCCCTGTCTGCGTCAGAAGGGAATATCGAGGTTTTGAAGGAAGCGAAGACCTATGGTTTCTCGGATGAGGAGATTTCCCGTCTTTGGCATAGCCAGCCTGAGGCTATCCGTACCTTGCGAAAGCAATACGGTATTGAAGCGGTCTATAAAATGGTCGATACGTGCGCTGGTGAATTTGCTTCAGAAACACCGTACTTCTATAGCTCGTATGACGAAGAGAATGAAAGTGTTCCTTTAACACAGTCAGTGCTTGTTCTCGGATCTGGTCCGATTCGAATCGGACAAGGTGTCGAGTTTGACTATGCAACCGTCCATTGTGTCAAGGCCCTTCAGGCTTTAGGGTATAAAGCAATTGTCATCAACAGTAATCCTGAAACGGTCTCAACAGACTTCTCGATCGCAGACAAACTTTATTTTGAGCCTTTGACCCTTGAAGATGTCCTGAATGTGTATGATTTGGAAAAGCCTCTTGGCGTGATTGTGCAATTCGGCGGTCAAACGGCCATTAATCTGGCGCTTCCGCTTGAACAGGCCGGTGTCCGAATTCTGGGAACGACGCGTGCTGACCTGGATAAAGCTGAAGACCGTGACCAGTTTGAGACGATTCTGGAGAACCTTCACATCAAGCGTCCTTTAGGCCATAGTGTAACTTCATTAGAAGAAGCGTTGTCATGGGCCGATGCCATTGGCTACCCGGTTCTGGTTCGTCCTTCGTATGTGCTGGGTGGCCGGGCAATGCGGATTGTCTACCACCGTGACGATTTGATTCAGTACATGGCTTCAGCGCAAAGTGCCAGTGAGGATCATCCTATTTTGATCGATCGTTACCTCATCGGAACGGAGTGTGAGGTTGATGCCTTATGTGATGGTCAGACTGTTCTGATTCCAGGGATTATGGAACATATCGAGCGTTCTGGTGTTCATTCAGGTGATTCCATGGCCATCTATCCACCGCAGTCATTAAGTGAATCAGTTATCCTTGCGATGGTTGATATGACCCAAAAACTGGCAAAGGGACTCAACTGCAAGGGAATTATGAATATACAGTTTATTGTCTATCAGGATGAAGTCTATGTCATTGAGGTCAATCCGCGCTCTTCCAGAACAGTGCCGTTCCTTTCAAAGGTAACCGGTATACCCATGGCCCAGGTTGCAACAACGATCATTATGGGCAAATCACTGATCGAACAAGGGTATGCGGGCGGTTTGGCACCATCCAGAAACATGGTCTATGTCAAGGCACCGGTATTCTCTTTCGAAAAGCTTCATCGCGTTGATGCACAGCTTGGACCGGAAATGAAGTCGACCGGAGAGGTTATCGGATTTGATTCTACACTCGAAAAAGCGTTATATAAAGCATTTCTTGCCAGTCATGTGACAATAAAGGATCATGGCAGTATCCTGGTTACTTTGGAGGATAGCAGCAAGCAGGAAGCACTGGCGATGCTGGGGGAACTGAATCATTTAGGCTATGAGTTCATTGCAACTGAGGGGACCGCACAATTTCTGAATGAACAAGGCATTTTCGCACGGCGGATAGACAAGCTGTCTGCATCCGGGGCTCTCGTTGAAATGCTCAAGCATAAACAGGTGATGATGGTTATCAATACCCCGTCGTTATCCCAGAGCAGTGAGGATGACGGTGCGCTGATCCGCAGGGTTGCGATTGAACAGCATATCCCTTTGTTTACATCATTGGATACCGCGAATGCGATAACCAAGGTCTTGAAAGCACGGCTGATGGAAGTTCATTCCCTTTAGGAGGATTATGAAACATACTATGAGAATTTGTGAAAACAAAGAAATTGCCGCTGATATCTATCGTTTATCCCTTGAGGGCAATGAGAAGATTACGTATCAACCCGGCCAGTTCATCAATATCCGAATAAATGAAGCAGGACTCTTCCTGCGACGTCCTTTTTCAATCAGTTATCATCAGGGCAGCCAATTGATAATCCTTTATAAATTGGAAGGGAAAGGAACGGATTGGCTTTCTAAACAGGCGGTCAATCAGTCGTTGGATATTCTTGGGCCTCTTGGACATGGCTTTAAGCCTATCCAAAACGGACAGGCTGTCCTGATCGGAGGAGGTATAGGGATTGCACCGCTTTTGGGACTTATTGAGGAACTTCATCGTCAGAATACAACCGTTCATCTCTATGCTGGCTATCAATCGCAGCCGATGATCTATGAGAGTCACCGCCTTGAATCTGCGGATCAGCTGACATTGGAGACCATGGATGGAAGCACAGCCAATAGGGGAAGTATCCTGTCGTGGCTGCCGGATATTGATGTAAATACGGCTATTTACAGCTGTGGACCACGGGGTTTCCTTCGTGCATTGATGGATCGTTTTCCTGATCATCACAATCTTTATGTATCTTTAGAGGAACGGATGGGATGCGGGGTTGGGTTATGCTATGGCTGTACGTGTCATGGAAGGGAAGCGGATGAGAGCCGCTTAATCTGTACAGATGGACCGGTATTCAATGCAAAGGAGATTAACTATGACTAATCGATTAGCGCTTCATTTGCCTGGATTATCCTTGAAAAATCCAATTATGCCCGTTAGCGGAACAGCAGGGTTCGGTGAGGTTCTTCATACCTTGTATCCTCTGGATGATCTAGGGGCGATTATTCTTAAGGCCACAACGCTTGCCCCCCGTTTTGGAAATCCGACCCCACGGATTGCTGAGTGCCCTTCAGGGATGCTGAATGCTATCGGTTTACAGAATCCAGGGGTAGAGGCTCTTATTCAGGATAAATTGACGCTCTTCAAGGATTATCAGGTTCCCATCTTGGCGAATGTTGCCGGAAGCACGCTTGAAGAATATGTGAGTGTTGTCGAAGCCTTGGACGGTATCAGCCGTATCAATGCTTTGGAGATCAACATTTCATGTCCGAATGTCAAGGAGGGGGGGATGGCATTTGGAACAACCTGGCAAAGTGCCCGAAAGTTGACTGAAGCGGTTCGTCAAGCCACCTCAAAACCGCTTTACATCAAGCTTTCTCCGAATGTAACGGATATTGTGGGAATTGCCCAGGCAGTTGCAGATGCCGGTGCTGACGGCCTCAGCATGATCAATACAGTGCTTGGTCTTCGGCTTGATCTGAAAACCCGCAAGCCGATATTGGCAAACGGCTATGGCGGATTGAGCGGTCCGGCGATCTTTCCGATAGCACTGCGGATGATCCATCAGGTTTCGCGGTCTGTTGACTTGCCGATTATTGGTATGGGAGGTGTCAGCAGTGCAGAAGATGCTTTGGAGATGATGATGGCAGGGGCCAGTGCCATCGGCGTCGGTTCAAGCCAGTTTGTTCATCCAACGCTTTGCCACGATATCATCGACGCTTTGCCAAGCGCGATGGATCACTATCACATTGAGTCGCTTGAGGCGCTCAGAAAGGAAGTTCAACATGACTAAACCGATTATCGCCCTCGATTTCCCTAGTCCACAGGACGCTTTGCATTTTTTGGATGGCTTTCCGAAATCCCAATCCCTGTATCTGAAAATAGGAATGGAACTCTACTATCGGGGTGGACCTGATATCGTTCAACAGATTTCTGCCCGAAACCATGAGATCTTCCTGGATCTGAAGTGTCATGATATTCCGAATACAGTTGAGAAGACCATGGTTCAAATCGCAACGCTGGGCGCAACTATGACAAACATTCACGCTGCCGGTGGACTTGCCATGATGCAAGCAGCCCGATCGGGTCTTGACCAAGGGGCTGCAGCGGCAAACCGCCCTCGTCCCTTATTGTTGGCGGTGACGCAGCTGACATCAACTTCTGAAGAGCAGATGCATGCGGAACAATTAATTCCCGTATCGTTGAATGCGAGTATTCTAAACTATGCCCGATTAGCCCAGCAAGCTGGCTGCGACGGGGTCGTATGCTCTCCGTTGGAAGCATCGATGATTCATGATGCACTCGGGGCGGAATTCTTATGTGTTACACCTGGAATCCGGC
>CALNCD010000223.1 GCA_937874965.1 uncultured Erysipelotrichaceae bacterium
CGAATCCCTTCGCCTACCTCTTTTTCATTACCGTAGATTGCGGCAGTATCGATATGGCGATAGCCGACTTCCAAAGCATAGCGAACACTTTCAGCAGTTTTTGATGGTTCCATCTGCCACGTTCCAAGACCCAGCATCGGGACGACGACTGTATTGCTAAGTGTTTTATAAAGCATGATTATTTCCTCCTTTTAAACAAAGATAGCCAAGGTAGATTGAAAATCTGTTTCGGGGTAATCGTATCCCGCACAGTTTCTTGCATACTGCTGAAGAGATCCTGTGAAAAATCAATGACTTCCCTACCCTTTCCGACCTTGAATAGAAAATCAGCGGAAAGCGGGAAATTCAGAACCAGATCAGCTTCTTTCAGCATCATACTCTCACTCTCATTCGCCATCAATGAAATCACACGATTGGCAATTGATGAAATGCGGGTACTGTTGAATTCGGTCGACTTTTCATTCGCAGTAATCGCAATCTTCACGGATGCACCGAAAGCAGTGAGCAAGGGTACAGGAACATTCATCCGCACACCGCCATCCACCAGATGATAGTTTTTATACGGACAATAGGCAAAGACCATCGGATACGAGCAAGAGGCTCTGACAGCAACCTCAATCGGTGCATTTTCCTCAATAATCCAATCCGGGTAATCCGAGAAATCAAAACGGGACGCATCAGAAACAAAGACCACTGTTTTACCGCTGACTAAATCCACAGCATTGATAGCCATGGGGACTTTAGTGTCCTGCATATAGCGTACACCATATTTGTGAAAGATACTTGATAATAATGCTTCAAACGGCTCCCCATCCGTCAAACCGCCATAAATCCGCTGGCCCATAATGGAAAATACTTTAAGGCTTGGCCGGATCAGACGGTTTTTTTTCACATAGGACTCCAGCTCCATTAACTCCGTTTTTATCTGTTCACTGTTCAGACCACTGGCATATAATGCAGCTAAGATTGAGCCCATACTCGTCCCGGCGATGACGTCCAACTCAATGCCTTCTGAAAGACACCAGGACAGAAAAGGATACTGGGAGAATGACTTGATTCCACCGCCGCTTAACGCGACGCCAATGGTTTCACGCTTTGCCATCAATACACCACCTCCCCTTCATTCTAACATAAAAAAACACAAAACGATGGGAGTTTTGTGTTTAAGAGCAATGGTTTCATCCTAACTGGCTAATGTTATTTTCTTAATGGGAGGTCATACCATGTAAGGTATGTAGTAGCTAAAGTATATATTAAGAAAGATGAATCATTGAACGTTAGCATTCACTAACTACTGTCATTATAGAGAATCGTATGGTTTGGTGTCAACTGATATTATCTCTGGTGAGCATAAATTTAGAAAATAGCCCTTTTTAGCCATGGAATCGAGAACAGACTATGATAGAATAATCAAAAGGAAGTGACTTATGAATACTTTGACTATTGCTCTTTTCATCGGCTTCGGCCTTATCATAACCGGCCTGCTCATTTACCTCGTTGCAGCACTTCACTCATTGAACTCGCAGCATCAATCCCTTGAGAGACTCAGCATGCAGAATGAACTGCTTGTTCAAAGTGTCAACTCATACCTTGACAAAGACATTGTTGCCGATCAACAGCAACAGCAGCGTTTCTTTGATCTGACCCGCCTTATTTCTGCGGAGAATCAGAATTTCCAGCAGAAGCAAAGTGATCAGTTTATTCTGTTTACCGATAAGCTGCGCACCCTTCAGCTCTCAATTCACGAGCAGTTAACAGCCAATTCCACCCGCCTTGCACAGACGATGACAACAGAGTTCAAAGGATTGAGCGACAGCTTGGAAATCAGATTGAGCCGCATTGATCAGAAAGTCATGGATAACCTCCAGCAAGGTTTTGATAAAACAAACCAGACCTTTACCAACATTCTGGAGAGACTCTCTAAAATAGATGAAGCACAGCGCAAGATTGATGCTCTCTCAACCGAGATTGTCTCACTCCAGGATGTGCTGACTGACAAGAAGTCACGGGGAACCTTCGGTGAAGTACAGCTGTATCAGATTCTCAGTGCCGTCTTTGGCGAAAAGAATGATCGCATTTATCAAATGCAGTACAGCTTTTCCACAAGTGTCCGAGCAGATGCTGTTCTCTTTACTCCCGAGCCTTTGGGAACGATTGCCATTGATTCCAAATTTCCGCTCGAAAACTACCGTCGCATGATGGATAAGTCTTTAAGTGCAACTGACCAAAGCAGTGCTGAAAAACTGTTTGTCAGTGATTGCAAGAAACACATTGACGCTATTGCTGGCAAGTATATCATTCCTGGGATAACAGCTGATCAGGCTTTCCTGTTCTTGCCCGCTGAAGCTGTTTTTGCCACAATCCACGCCTACCATCCTGAAATCATTGAGTATGCAAGCAAGCGCAATGTCTGGATTACATCACCTACGACTTTAATGAGCACACTTACAACAATTCAGACAATTCTGATCAACATCGAACGAAACAAGTACACCCAGGTCATCCAAGAACAACTAAGCGGCTTGAATGTAGAGTTTTCCCGCTATCGGACCCGTTGGGATGCATTAAGCAAACATATTGAAACCGTCAGCAAAGATGTCATGGACATCCATACAACCACGGAGAAAATTACGCGACGCTTCGAATCCATCGCAGCAGTTGAAAACCTTCCCAAAGAAAGCACAAAGGACTGAATATTCAGTCCTTTATGAAATCAGTACGATTAATGCGGGGATTAATGTCCCCAATGACTTTATTATCTTTAATATACACCCGTGGGATACGGTCGCTTAAGGCCGTCATCGTTTCACATGGTGTGATTCCTGTTTCTGACTCTATATCGGCAATTGAACGATGCTCGCCGATAAACTCAACAATATCCCCCATTTTCACACTTTCATCACAGCGAATCATCAGCTGATCCATACAGATTTTACCGACAATCAAAGCAGGTTTCACCCCGATATGGCAATAATGGTTCTGATTGGACCGGCTGAAGCCATCGGCATAACCAAGAGGAATAACCGCAATGGATTCATCATTCTGAGCAGTATAGGTTTCATCATAACCGACGCGTTCTCCCTGCTTTAAACTGCGAATAAGGGAAACACGGGAGTACAGGCGGATGACTTCCTGGAGATGCTTATTTTCATGAACAATATCACTCAGTCCAAATAGGGCTATCCCGGCACGGGCTGCATTGCAGAATGAGTCATCGAACGACAGGATTGCATCAGAGTTCGCACAATGAATCCATTTGAAGCTGAAACCGGATGACTTCACCAAAGACTTGAACAGGTCATATTGGTCTTGTGTGCCTTGAACATTCCACCCTGAAGAGCGGAAATGGGTGAAAATACCTTCCACCAGACAGCCGTTTGCTTCAGCCAAGGCCAGAATTTCCTTGATTTCTGCGAGGGTATTCACGCCTAATCGATTCATTCCGGTGTTGACTTTGATGTGCAAACGAAGACCTTCTACAGAGTATTTGACAATGTGTTTCATCCACTCCAATGACGGGACTGTCGTAATTACATTGTAGCGAAGAACAGTTTCAATCGTATGGGGATTAGTAAAGCCGAGGATAAAAACATCGGAGTCAATGCCCTGGTTCCGTAATGAAATTGCCTCATCCAAGGAGGACACGCAAAGAACAGGGCAGCCTAGCCGAATGGCCTCCTTCGCAATCATTCCATCGCCATGGCCATAGGCATTGGCCTTGATGACCGCAAAGAGGGCCTTCCCATTGATTTTTTCTTGCAGATAGCGGACATTATGTTGAAAAGCATCCAGATTCACTTCTGCCCATGTATCCCGATAAAACATTGAAACCGCCTCCTATCGCACGATTCTTGAATTGATAAACGCTGCGTAAACTCCAATTGCCTGGAAGATCAACGTCAGGAAATTAGAACCGCTGAGCATTGTTCGCACATAACTCTCCAAGATCCATAAAATCAAATTCAGATGAAGAATATTCCCCAACCCGATAACTTGAGTCACAAGAATACAAAGAAAGCAAAGCAATGCACATCCAGCACCAAGGATGGAAAACCGAACCTGAACACCGCGGCCAACATTTTGAATAAGTAAGCCGATAAGATAACCGATTCCGATATAGATAATACCATAACCGAAGAATATCCCACTTGTTTCAACAAGAGCATACAGCAACTGTCCAACCAGAAGACCTCCGATTATCGAAACGGGAACCGCAATCAGGACAGCACGTAAAAATCGTTGTTTTTGTGTGAGAGCACTTCGATTGTAGACTTGAAACATAATAAGACTCCTTTACTCACTGATACTATTCTACAAGAAAAGCATCCCTTCAACAACCCTTGATTGGTATTTCAGAGAATTCACACGCAGTTATCCCTTCTGTTTCACAAATATCAAGTATATCTATACTGAGGTGAATCGTATGAACACACGCAAATGGCCAAGAAGACTTCTGAAGAGCTTTCTCGCCTTCGGAATACTCACTGCTCTCTTTATCTATACTTTTTTCAATACAGCACTCTTCCAGTACTATCGGGATCTTTGGGTAATCACAGCAATGAGTACATCGTCACACCAGTATCTGGCCACCTGGTTTCTCAGTGATGAAGCAATCAATGCGATACTTGATTCCTATGAAGTAGTAAATACCACGGACTCCGATCAATCCATGATTGATGTGGCCAGTTCGACAGACGCAATTACCGTCGATTCATTAAATGAGAACAATTACACCGGTTACGTGATCACAATCAGTGACCCCACCCGGGTTTCGCTCATCAGTACGACAACTGCCAATGGGTCAGGCACCCTCTTAAGTACTACTGCCAAAACGACAGATGCCTTAATCGCAATGAACGCAGGCGGGTATTCAGTACGGCGCAGCTCAGGGAATGGAACCTTGAATTCCCTCACGATCATCGATCAAGAATTACTCTATGGAGACAGCAGCGAACAATACAGCATGATCGGATTCACCGCTGCCGGTGTCCTGATGCTTGGAAATTACACCTATCAGCAAGCACTTGATGCTGGGATTGAGGATGCAATCAGTTTTGGTCCGTTTCTTATCGTCAATGGCGAAAACCAAATCACCAATACCTCCAGTGGCGGTCTCCAGCCGCGAACCGCGATCGGCCAGACTGCGGATGGGATGATTATCCTTGTCGTTATTGAAGGAAGAAGCACCTCCTCGCTTGGCGCAACGTATTATAATCTTCAAGAAATCATGACACGTTATGGCGCAGTCAATGCAGCAAATTTGGATGGCGGAGGTTCTTCTGAAATCATCTACAATCAGACACGGCTGAATGAACTCTCTAATAACCAGGAAAGACTTCTCCCAACAGCTATCGTTGTCTATTGAATTCCCCGCAAGGATGCGGAGAAACCATGGATGGAATTCACTGATTGAGAACATGCTTTCCAACTATAAATCAAAACCCCACAAGACTGTGGGGTTTGTTATTTTACTGGCTGGGGTAAAAGGATTCGAACCTTTGCAATGTCAGAGTCAGAGTCTGATGCCTTACCGCTTGGCGATACCCCAATTTATTAGTGTTGCGTTTCCGCTTTATTATTATATAATAAAATAGCACCAAGAAGGAAGGGAAAAATGAAAAAAGTTAGAACAAGATTTGCACCTAGCCCGACTGGCTACATGCATATCGGGAATTTACGCACCGCATTGTATGAATATTTGATTGCGAAACACAATCATGGGGACTTTATTTTACGAATTGAAGACACGGACCAGAATCGATTGGTTGAAGGCAGCCTGGAAATTATCTACGATACCTTAAAGCAAGTCGGTCTGGAGTATGATGAAGGGCCGAATAAGTCAGGACCATACGGGCCTTACATCCAGTCTGAACGTCTTGGCATTTACGCAGACTATGCACAGCAGCTGGTCGCACTAAAAGGGGCGCATTATTGTTTCTGTGATGAGGAAAGCATTGCGAAACAGCGTGAAGATGCTGAACAATTGGGAATTCCATTCAAGTTCATCGACCCATGCCATGACCTTAGCGACGAAGAGATCGCATTGAATCTTGCGCAAAAGAAACCGTACGTTATTCGTCAGACCATCGTCCAAGATGGTGAAATCACCCATTATCACGATGAAGTCTATGGTGATATCGATGTTCCTAAAGAAGATCTGGACGAAAGTATACTGCTGAAATCCGATGGCTATCCGACATACAATTTCTGCAATGTCATCGATGACCACCTCATGGAAATCTCGCATGTTGTACGAGGGAATGAATACCTTTCTTCCACACCGAAATACAACTTGATTTATGATAGTTTCGGATGGGAGCGGCCGATTTACGTTCATTGTCCGCCTGTTATGAAAGATGCGCATCATAAACTGTCCAAGCGAAATGGGGACGCCTCTTTTCAAGATCTTATTCAGAAAGGATACCTGAGTGAGGCAGTCGTGAATTACATCGTCCTTCTCGGATGGAGTCCGGAAACGAATCAGGAAATCTTCAGTTTGGAAGAACTTGTCCATGCCTTCAATCCGGATCGGATATCGAAAGCACCTGCCATCTTTGATATTGAGAAATTACGCTGGATGAATGGCGTTTATCTGCGCAACAAAACCGAGGATGAATTCTATCAGCTGGTTCTGCCCTATCTGAATCAGTCCATCCATCGTGAATGCGATCTAATCGAAGTCGCAAAGATCCTTCATCCACGGGTTGATGTTCTTGGCGATATCCCTGAAATGGTTGACTTTATTGATGAACTCCCGGAATATGATACAACCATGTTCTTCCATAAGAAGATGAAAACAAATCGGGAAAATTCATTGCTGGCATTAAATGCAGCCATAGAAACGCTGCAGCCTTTAGCCGATTTCAAGAACTATGACCTGGTTCAGCAACTTATTAAGGCATTGCCTGAAAAATTGGAAGTTAAAAACGGCGTAGTCTTCTGGCCGATACGTACTGCCTTGGCAGGAAAGCAATTCACACCGGGCGGTGCCTTGGAACTGCCGTTGATCCTAGGCAAAGAGGATGAATAAAATAAAACTGCACATCTTCGGATGTGCAGTTATTTATTTTATGGTAGCCCGTACGGGACTTGAACCCGTGAATGCATGAATGAGAATCATGTGAGTTGACCGCTTCTCCAACGGGCCATGATATGATTATAAACTATCTTGGTTTAAGATACAATTGAATATTAAAGAAAGAAACTGTTTTATTTTCAGAAAAAACATGTAAAATAGGACTATAACAATGGAGGGTGTATGGAAAAGACATTACTAAAACGACATGAAGTTCCGCTTGAACAGACATGGGATTTATCAGGTTTCTTTACTGACGAAAAACAGTACTTGGAAAAACTTGAACAAACTGAAATTGAGGTAACTCGCTTTGAGTCAATGTATAAAGGACAACTAAGCACACCAGAAGCAATCCGGAGCGCCCTATTGGCATACCAGTCAATTCTTGAAAGCCTTGGGCAGCTTTCTGCATATCGAAGTCTCTCATTACAGGTGGATCAGACGGATGAAATAAGTACCAAAGCATATGGTGACTTTTCAATTCGCTATGCGGCCATGCGTAATCAGCTCACTTTCCTGGATTCTGAATTGATTGAAAACCCGGAAGCTTCATTAGCTGAAATCATTCAGGACACACCCGAACTAGCGGGTTATCTCAACGATTTGCTTCGTGAAAAGCCTCATCGTTTAAGCAAGGAGGTTGAAGCAGCCTTAGCCAAGTTCTCTCAGGTCTTTGCTAATCCTTATCAAGCCTATAACCAAAGCAAGCTTGCTGATATTCCGTTCAAACCTTTCACGGTAAACGGTACGGAGTATCCGCAAAGCTTTGTCTTATTCGAAAATGAGTGGGAATATGATGTCCGCCATGAGGTGCGTCATGGTGCATATGCTTCGTTCTATGGAGAACTTGCCTCGTATCAGCACGCATTTGCTTCTTTTTATAAAGCTCAGGTTCTGGAAGAGAAAGCACAAGCATCCTTACGAGGATTTGATTCGGTAATTGATTACCTGCTTTTTCCTCAGAAAGTAACGCGTGAGATGTATGATCGCCAAATTGATACAATTATAAGTGAACTCGCACCAGCCATGCGCCGCTTTGCCGGACTACTGCAGCAGATCCACGGACTCCCGAAAATGTCCTATGCGGACTTGAAACTACCGGTTGATCATGATTTTGAACCGGAAATCAGCATTGAAGAATCCCGTATCAAGATTCTTGAGGGCCTAGCCCCACTCGGGGAGGATTACCTTGCCATGGTGAACCGGGCCTTTGATGAACGATGGATTGACTTCCCGCAGAATATCGGCAAATCAACCGGAGCTTTCTGCAACAGCACTTATGGTGTCCATCCGTATATCCTGATCAGCTGGACAAAACGGATGCGGGAAGTCTTTGTCCTGGCCCATGAACTCGGCCATGGCGGACACTTCTACCTTGCTCATCAGAACCAGAACATTTTCAACTCCCGTCCATCCTTATATTTCATTGAGGCTCCATCCACTATGAACGAGCTTATTGTCGCAAACGACATGATTTCAAAAACTGATGAGCCTCGAATGACGCGATGGGTCTATGCCTCAATGATTTCCAGAACCTACTACCATAACTTTGTAACACACTTACTGGAGGCTGCATATCAGCGTGAGGTCTACAGAGCCGTTGACCGAGGTGAATCCCTCTCTGCGTCCGTATTGAACAACCTGACACTCGGTGTCCTGCGGGAATTCTGGGGCGATGCTGTTGACATTGAAGATTATGCAGGATTAACCTGGATGAGACAGCCGCACTACTACATGGGGCTGTATCCATACACGTACAGTGCAGGCCTGACAATATCCACGAGTGCAATGCAGAAAATAAACCGCAACGAAGTTTCAATTGATGATTGGAAAAATATGCTACGGGCAGGCGGAACCAAAACTCCGTCCGAATTGGCTGCTATGGTAAAGGTTGACCTCAGCACCGACCAACCTTTGAAAGAAACCATTGCCTACATCACTGCAATGATTGACGATATCATCATGCTGACGGAAAAATTGTCAGACTAAACCCTGTATACCTCTGGAGATTTCTTTTGAAATCTCCTTTTTTTGAATGATTAATCCCACAGACTCTCAACAACTCCGCGATCCTTTCGAATCATTAGGGGTTGATAGATAATACACTATCGGTTATACCTTAATTCAGGTATTAAAAAACCCACTAAAAAGTGGGGTATTGGAATACTGGAGCGGGTGATGGGAATCGAACCCACGTAGTCAGCTTGGAAGGCTGAAGTTCTACCATTGAACTACATCCGCAAAAGTGGTGACCCGTTGGCGACTCGAACGCCAGACCCTCTGATTAAAAGTCAGATGCTCTACCAACTGAGCTAACGGATCATAATATGGCTGGGGT
>CALNCD010000224.1 GCA_937874965.1 uncultured Erysipelotrichaceae bacterium
AGTACGAGAACCCATTCAAGCTTTGAAATAGCGCAAAAGAAACTGGGTATGCAGGTTATTCAGTTCAACCCGGCAGCCAGTTCGCAGAACAAGGGTGAGTCACTGTATGATACGTGCTTGACCTTTGATGCTTTGGGCGTTGATATTCTGGTTATCCGCTCTTCACAAACAGGTTATTATTCTGACCTGGTGAATCATGCATCCCTGAATTGCCATATCATCAATGGCGGTGATGGCAGTGGTCAGCATCCTTCCCAGTGCTTGCTTGATCTGATGACAATTGCTGAAACATTTGCGAGCTTCAAAGGATTAAAGGTGGCGATTGCCGGGGATATCGCTCATTCCAGAGTTGCCCGTTCCAATGCCATGGTCCTTAATGCTTTGGGAGCACAGGTCTATTTCTGCGGGCCCGAAGCTTGGTATGATGAAAGCTTTGAGCGCTATGGTACCTATCATGATTTAGATGAGGTCATCGGGTCTTTGGATGTCTTAATGCTGCTGCGGATACAGCATGAGCGCCATGGATTTGCGGTATCGTTTTCAAAGGAAGATTACCATCGGTGCTATGGTTTAACGCTGGAACGGTACGGGAAATTGACGAAAACAGCCATTATCATGCATCCGGCTCCGGTTAACCGGGATGTTGAGATTGCAGATGATCTGGTTGAAAGCAATCAATCGCGGATTGTGGAACAGATGCGCAACGGCGTCTATATGCGCATGGCAATCCTGGAATGGATAATGGAGGAAAACAATGACAACATTGATTAGAAACGGAAAAGTATGCTTCGAGAATCGCTTGGTATCCTGTGATATTCTGATTGAATCAGGACGGATCAAAGCGCTAGGGAAGCTGGATCATCTGGAGGCCGCAAGCGTTATTGATGCTGAGGGACTGCTGATTACCCCGGGACTTGTAGATGTCCATGTTCATCTTCGTGAACCAGGGGGTGAGCATAAAGAGACGATTATTACGGGAACTTCTGCCGCAGTGAAAGGCGGATTTACCACGATCTGTGCCATGCCTAATACAAGCCCGGTGATGGATTCTCCTGAATTGCTGAGAACTATAAAGAAAAAAGCGCAGGAGGAGGGGTTGTGCCATGTTGAGTTCTATGGAACATTGACGGATGCCTTGCGCTCTACGGTCTTATCCGATTACAAAGGCTTGAAGGAGGCTGGTGTCTTTGCGTTGACGAATGATGGCGTCGGGGTTCAGGATGCGGGCGTCATGTATCAGGCCATGAAGCAAGCCAGCAAACTTGGCCTAAGCGTTGTTGCACATACGGAGGAGGATTCCTTGCTTTATGGCGGGGTAATGCACGAGGGTAAACGTAATCATGAATTGGGATTACCAGGAATGCTTGACCTGAGTGAATCTGTTCAGATTGCACGTGATGCATTGCTTGCCCAGGCTACCGGATGTTCTTATCATGTCTGCCACGTTTCGTCCAAGGAAAGCGTGCGGATTATCCGGGACAGCAAGCGGGCAGGCATACCGATCAGTGCAGAAGTCTGCGTCCATCATCTCTTGCTTTGCGACGACGATATTCCTGGCGATGATGCGAATTTCAAGATGAATCCTCCCTTGCGTTCATCGGATGACCGCGAAGCTTTGCTGGAAGGTTTTCTGGATGGCACACTTGATTGCCTTGCAACGGATCACGCTCCTCATAGTGCTGATGAAAAAGCGAGCGGATTCAACGGGTCACCGTTTGGGATTATCGGACTGGAACATGCATTCTCCTTGCTTTATACGCACTTGGTTTTAAGCGGAAAGATGACACTTCAGAATTTGATTGATGGTTTTACGCGCAAGCCTGCTGCACTTTTCTCATTAGACGCTGGCGCGCTGATTCCAGGTGCAGCCGCAGATCTGACGTTGATTGATCTTGACGCTGAAGAGGTGATCACACCTGAGTCCATTGTTTCCAAGTCGGCGAATTCACCCTTTCT
>CALNCD010000225.1 GCA_937874965.1 uncultured Erysipelotrichaceae bacterium
CACCCATATCGCTGATTTTAGGACCTATTGACACCCTGATCCGCAAAGAAAAAACGGGCATCAAACTGGTGGCAGATGATAGCCAGATCAAGAAAATGAGTTATCTGCTTTATGATAATGATTTCATTCAGAATGAGACGACCAGTTATTTCTCTGAAACCGAGAACATCCTCCTTTACTTTCTACATGCTGAGAATTCGACCACCAAGCGGGAACTGGCAGAAAGCATCTTCATTGACCCTGGCAGCATGGATAGCTATCTGAATCAGACCAATGCCTATATAAAGGATGATCACGTCTTAATTGATGTCCGGCAAGGCTCAGGAATGCGTCTCGTTGGAAAAGAACACGATTTACGGTCTATGTTCAAGCATGTCATCAGTGATATCATCAGCAAAGATTACCTGTTCAGTCAGGACACCCAAGATGATCGCGTCTCCAGCGCATCAAGGCATTATCTGGAGCTTATCTTCGGCAAGGCAATGCTGAACAGTGTCATCGAGATTGTCTCGATCTCAGAAGTCAATCTGAATGAAGTGTATACGGACTTCGATTTTGAGAACCTGATTATCAAGCAATGTATCCGAATTGAACGCATTAAGCATCGTCATCGCCTGAATACACTCAAACGCTTCAATACTGAAGTCCGTGAATATTTAATTGCCCAATTGATGAATTCACAGATCAAAAGCCACTTTGAACTGGAACTTGACGAATCTGAATTGAATGATCTCACTGAAAACATCATCTCCACCCGCCGCATTAACTACAACACCTATTCCAGCGGTGTCCTCGATAATTCCATCGTGAGTGAATTCACCAAGCTCATCAGTGCCGGCTTGGGGATAGATCTGACCAAGGATACAGAGCTCACCATTAATTTAACCAAGCATTTGATTCCTGCGATACGGCGAATGAAATACGGGATACAGATTGAGAATCCTCTTCTGAAACAGATCAAATTTGAATATACCCGTGAATACATCATCGTCATGACCTGTATCGAAGAAATCGAAAAAAAACAGCACATCACATTTGACCAGAATGAACTCGGCTATATCTGTCTGCATGTGGTTGCTGCAATAAATCGTCATACAAAAGAACGAACGATCAAAGCCTTGCTTATTTGTGATGGAGGATTAACCATTCATTCATTTCTGACCAGCAAGATTGAACTGCAATTCAATGAAATTGAAATCACCAAAGCTGTTTCCACGGCTGATTTGAGAACGATTGATCTGGAACGGTTTGACCTTATGATTAACTCCTCCCGGCAATGCCTGAAACCTTCCGCAAAACTTGTCACCATCTCAATGCTGCTTACGGAAATGGATCAGGATACATTACGATCCTGGATTATTCATCGGGAATATCAGCTCCTGGTCAATCTTGAACATGAGATCAGCAAAGACATCATTTTCTTCAAGGATAAGGCCAATACCCGAGATGAACTCATTCTGCGATATTCCAAATTTCTGGAGATCGACGGCTATGTGACCAGTGAGTTTGCACGTTCCGCCATTGAACGGGAACAGACCATTTCCACCTCTCTAGGGCGAGGAATTGCGATTCCCCATGGCTCAGAAGATTATGTCCTCAATTCCGCAACCTTGATCATACAGTTGGAATCGCCGATTGAGTGGGATGATCAATTGGTAGATCTCGTTTTCCTGCTGGCCATCAATAAAACGGATATCAATGAATTTCGCTATTTCATTGAAAAAGTGTATTCGATCATCACCAATGAACACCAATTACGCCAATTGAAGACCGCAAAAAGCACTCGGGATATCGAATCCCTGCTCTTTGTCGAACAGAAGGAGAACCTGCATGAATAACTACAAACCCTCGCTTTTAGTGGCCAATGTTTTTGATCCAATCTCCAGAGATGAATCGGCCATCATCTCTCTCTATGAATCCATTGCCGATTTAGGATTCTATGCTTCTTTGGAAACCAGAGTCATTCATGATCCAGCAATTAATCGGGCATTCAGTGAACTTTCCCTTAAACAAGGCTGGTCGATAACCTATTGGCTGACCAGCAATCTCAATGCTGAAAAACTTTCCCTCGGAGACAGCAACCCCGCAAAGCGGCAAGCGGCTGTTGATTTCACCAAGTCACTGATCGCTCAAGCCAGTCAAGGCAATGCCAAGTATATCGGCCTATGCAGCGGCAAACACGTCCATGCCATCGAAGACGAATATCAAGCCTTCAAGCACTCCCTTCAGGAACTTCTAAGGTTTTGCGCCAGCAGCCCTGTTGAACTGCTCATTGAACCCCTTGACGCATATGCGGATAAGCGGTTTATTCTCGGAAATGAAACCAGGGTCACCCAGCTCTATCAGGACCTCCAAGCGGATAATCCGCACCAGCTCCCCCTGCTTTGCATTGATACTGCTCACATTGCCCTGAATCATGATCCGATTATTCCCTACATGCAGCATCTGGGAAAATATGCCAACCGGATTCATTTTGCAAATGCAGTTCTCGATCCGGATGACCCGTATTTCGGTGATAAGCATCTGCCCTTCAATACCACTGGTTTTCTTGATGATACTGAAATAAAGACACTCTTCAGTGCCAGTCAATCCATTGTGTTCAACACACCTGAGGTCTATCTGACCTGTGAAATCCGCAGCCGATTGGAAGACGAAATGTGGTCCACTGAAGGAAAATGCCGGCAGCTGCTTCAACGATTACTGAACGAAAACACCTGAAAAGCAAGTGGCATTACGACCCACTTGCTTTTATATTATTCTGATGAAGGATGAGTCTCCTGCAAAGGAACAGCAGGAAGGCCATGGTGCATGAAAGATGGATTCGTCCAGATGCGATAGACCAGAACAAGCAACAAGACGGATGAAACAATCATCAGAACTTCGATGGAAACGACATCCGCCAAAGGGCCATAAATCAAAGTTCCTAGAGGCATCACGCCTCCGCCGACAATCTGCAGCAAACTGAAGACACGGCCTTGATAGTCGATTGCCACATGCTCCTGAATCAGAACG
>CALNCD010000226.1 GCA_937874965.1 uncultured Erysipelotrichaceae bacterium
TGACAAAGGCAACCCGCCGCTGATCGAAGAGTATTGCCGGTTTCGGAGGTGATACAATCAAGGCTTGCTGACGTTCAAAGTCAATCAGGGCATCCTCTAGATCAGTCACTTCGAAACAGGTATGATAGAGCGCCTGCTTGCGACGAAGATATGCTGAAACCGCCTCTCCAGAAACCATTTCAATCAAAATGCCATCACTCATCCTAAACAATTGCAGCGATGCTTTCTGCAAAGGATCATAGATAACTTCAGAGCAAGGACAAGCCTTGAACTGATCTGCAAGTACTGCTTGCATCGTTGTAATGCTTTCACATGCAATACCGATATGGTGAAATTTCATCCTAACCCTCCTAGCTTACCGATCATATCGACCCCGATAAACGAAAAACTAACCATAATATACAGCTGGGTCACGCCCCGTTCGATGGACTTCACCCGTGGTTGCGATCGGTAAATCCGCACCGCCTTACGAGAACGGAGGCGTTTGCGAAGCAAGCTCAGATAAAGCTGTGACAGCGTAACGCCGATACCTTGAAGAAGACCATAAACAAGATAGTTTACGGACGGACCGTGCCAAAGTCCAGCCAATAGAAATGTGATAAAGAACGAGATGACCTGTGCTTGTTCGAAATGAAGCCATTTCACCCGGTTCAAGGCTGTTACTAAAGGCGTAAAGATGTAATCCGTAATCCAACGGGTCAGAGTAATATGCTGCCTTCCCCAGAAATCATTAATGTTCTGAGCCAGATACGGCCTATTGAAGTTCTCAGGAATCGATAGATTCGCACAGCGGGCAAATCCGATAACAATATCACAGTAACCCGAGAAATTGAAATAAATATACAGAACATTCAAAGCTGAGAATCCCAAAAAGAACCCGAAATTTCCATTGATGCGATCAAAGACCTGCATCGAATAGCCATGAATAAGCGCCGATATCAGATAGATTTTCAAAAAACCATTCACGATACGATGAGCCTGTTTAAGAAGATCAGACCCCTTTAAATCAGGAAGAGGACAACGCATGGACGCGATGAATTCTGAATAACGCTGAATCGGCCCGGAAATCAAGGTATAGAATGAAAGCGTATAATTGAGATAGTCAACCACTGAAGGCTCCATTTCAGATGCATACAGATAGTCAATTTGCCTGAAAACAATATAAGAAAGCCCAAAGATTTGAAATAACGGCGCTAATGAAGGATTAACGAATGGAAACAACCATGTGTATTTGTTCAAGTAAAGATAGCCGATAAGCATGAATCCCAGCAGAATGCCTTTACGTTTCAGATGCGGTTTTAATAGAAACGGGATCAAAACCCAGATAAGCGTATACATAAATGAATAAGACCATCGATTCGCAATTGCCACAACACTAAGGCTAAGGCATAAAAACGCATAGCGCCGCAGCGTCAGTGACTTGGATACCATGAGAAGCGGCGCAAGCAGCAGAATGGCCAGATAGCTGATTGAACTAATGCTCATAGTCAGCTTTTGCTTGAATCAAAGCAATCAGGTCACCCACCGTTTTCAAGGACAAGATCTCAGAAGTTGTCAATGATATCGAAAATGCATTCTGAACTTCCGCCAATAACTGAATATGCGTCAATGAATCCCATTCTTCAACATCCTGAGCACTCATCTCAGGTGTGAGCACGAGAGTCTCATCTTCAAATAAATCACGGAATATCGCTGTTAATGTTTCTATCACTTTCATTGCTGTTTCTCCTTTATCATAGTTTCCTTGGGAATATATTGATTCAGCTTCAATGAGTACATGTTTTCCTTGTCTGAATAG
>CALNCD010000227.1 GCA_937874965.1 uncultured Erysipelotrichaceae bacterium
GGCGACGGGTCTCTTGGCTGGAGCAGCAAATGTCATTGCAATGTTTTCAATGGTGAATAAAACGAAAATGAAAGATTATGAAATTATCGCGCTTATTGCGTTTTCGGTGTGCGGTGCATTCTTAATCGGTGATCATCTTGCATTTACCGCTAATTATCAGCCGGGGTTGATCGTGCCCTTGATGGTTGGCAAACTGAGTGCTGGACTGCTGGCTGTTTTGGTTGCCTATCGGATATATAAACCGAAATCAACTGTTTGATCATCATCGGCAGTGTGCAGAATTTAGAGAAGGCACTTTCCTGGGGGAAACTGCCTTTTTTCTTTTTGCTTCATCTGTGAAGAAAAACTCAGTCGTTTTTCGGCAGTTATTCACTTACCTTAATGTTTCTTAAACTGTCTTGCTTTGTGAGGAAATAATCATTCAGAACGGTATAATAGGAAAGGATAAAATCCTGTCTGGAAGAGGTATATCATGCAGAATGTTCTGGAATTTCTAGAAACGACGACACAGCAATTTCCTGATAAGACCGCAGTAATTCATGAATCGCAGTCGATGACCTATCAGGACTTTAACGGATTGTCGAAGCGGATCGGATCTGCTTTGATCACGAAGCAGTCCGTCCGCAAGCCCGTTGTTTTTATCATGGACAAGGATTGTGAGACCTTGGCTGGGTTTATGGGATGTGTCTATGCAGGATGCTATTCCATTTCGATTCCTTTGAAGCAACCGCTTGTTCGGATGAACCAGATTCTGGCGATTGCGGAAGATGCCTTGGTGGTGGTTCATCGTGATGTGCCGATTAATCTCGATCAGCTTGTGATGCGGCAGTACTGCTATTATGAAGATCTCGTAGACGTGGCTGTTAACGAGGATGAGTTGCTGCGCATCCGTAATCAGGCACTTGATATTGACCCGCTGTATTGTAATTTCACATCGGGAACAACCGGTGTTCCTAAGGGGGTCGTTGTTTCTCATCGTTCTGTGCTGGATTTCATACCGAACTTCACCCGTCTTTTCGGAATCGGTTCTGCTGATGTGATTGCGAATCAGGCTCCCTTTGACTTTGATGTTTCGATTAAAGATATTTATTCTGCTTTTTCAACCGGGGCGACATTGGTTATTGTTCCGACCCGGTTATTCTCGGTTGTCACTCAGCTGCTTGATTATCTGGTTGACTTTCAGGTGACCACGCTGATCTGGGCTGTCTCAGCTTTGTGTCTGGTTACTCAGTTCAAAGGGTTAACCTATAAAGTGCCGACGACAGTTGATAAGATTCTCTTCAGCGGTGAAGTCATGCCGATACGTTATCTGAATCAATGGCGGGATGCCCTGCCCGCATGTACATTCACCAATCTGTATGGACCAACAGAGATTACCTGCAATTGCACGTATCATACGTTGGACCGGGTCTATGGCTTGGATCAGCAGATTCCGATCGGTAAACCTTTTCCGAATGAAAAGGTCATGCTTCTCGGTGAGAATGATGAGGAAGTCATCGATTTCGGCCAACGGGGTGAGATCTGTGTGAGCGGGACCTGTCTTGCTTTGGGGTATCTGAACAATTACGGACAGACCCAGCGTTCATTTGTCCAGAATCCGTTGAATCCTCACTACCTTGAACTCATTTATCGGACAGGGGATTTGGGGTATTACGAGAGTGATGGCAATCTGAGATTCGGGGGTCGTAAGGATTTTCAAATCAAGCATATGGGGCATCGTATTGAACTGGAAGAAATTGAAGTCAACCTCAATGCGTTGGATGGGGTTGTTCGGGCGTGCTGCCTGTATGATGAGCCGAAGAGCCGCATCATTGCGTTCTATGTCGGTGATGGTGATCCCAAAGGATTGCGCAGTGCTCTGCAGCAGCGCCTGCAGCATTACATGATTCCAAGTGTATTCAAGCAGCTGGAATCCATGCCGTTATCAGATAACGGCAAGATTAACCGCAAGGAACTACGAGAAAGGATGGTGAATCCCCATGATTGATACGGCTGTTTTCAACAGTGTCGCTACTCCGTGCTATCTGTTTGATATTGATGCATTACGGGATCATACTCAGGCATTGCGTCGCCGGTTTGGTCAGAAATCCCATATATGCTATGCCATGAAGGCCAATCCTTTTATCGTTTCAGCACTGGCGGATATTGTGGATACCTTTGAAGTCTGTTCACCTGGTGAGTTCAGAATCTGCGAGGCCCAGAAAATCGATCCTAAACAGATTCTTGTTTCGGGTGTCTATAAAAATGCCAAGGATCTCGAACGTTATGTTTCAGTCTATGGCAGTGATCTCACCTACTCGGTTGAATCCCTCTCACAATGGGAAATGCTTAGTCATCTTGCCATGCGCTACCACTGTTCATTGAAGGTCTACTTACGGCTTTCTTCCAAGAATCAATTTGGAATGGACCAGCAGGATATTGAGTGGATTGTGAAGCATCGTCATGAGAGCGTGTATCTTTCCATTGAAGGGCTTCATTATTTTTCTGGGACGCAGAAAACTGCTTCTGGTAAATACATGAAAGAGTTCCTGAAGCTGAAGACGTTGATGGTACTTCTTAATGATGAATACGGCCTGAAGGATCTGCGGCTTGAATATGGTCCTGGATTACCTGTGGATTATTATAATCGGGAGGTTGAAGGAGCACATGAACTTGTTGAATCGCTCTCTGAGGCTATTGATGCATCTGGATTCACGGGCATGATTACATTGGAAATGGGCCGTTATATCAGTGCATATTGCGGCTATTATGTCACCGCCGTTGTGGATACCAAGAAAGTCAACGCTGAAAACTATGCGATTGTCGATGGTGGCATTCATCAGGTGACTTATTATGGACAGACCTTGGGTTTGAAGCAGCCATTGCATTTTGTAATGAACTCTGGGTCTGAATTACGGTCCTGGACAGTATTCGGTGCCTTATGCACGATTAATGATATCTTGCTTCGTCAGGTGGAATTGCCTGATTTGGTTCTCGGAAGCCGTCTGGTGTTTGAGCGGGCCGGGTCATACAGTGTCACTGAAGGCATCGCATTGTTTCTTAGCAGGGACCTGCCTGTTGTCTATAGTTATCAAAGTGGTCAAGGGCTTCGGTGTTTACGTGATGTTATTGAAACGGATCAGCTGAATTGCGCTGTTCCGATAAAGGAGAGATAGAAGATGGATAAGCTTTTAGAAATATTGAAGGATATTGATGACACAATTGATTATGAAACGGCAGGAACGCTGATTGATGATGGTTTACTGGATTCGCTGTCGATTTTAAATCTTGTCAGTGAGCTGGAAACCGCATTCGATATTGAAATTTCCCCAGTGGATCTGGTCCCGGCCAATTTTAATTCTGCCCAAGCCTTGTGGCGGATGATTGAGCGGTTACGCGAAGAGGCCTAAATGAGCTATGTTTCAATGATCTATCTGATCCTGTTCTTGCCTGTGACCGTTGCGGTTTATCAATGGACGAAACAGCCGTATCGCTGGATTGTTCTCTTGGCTGCAAGCATTTTGTTTTACTGGACCTTCAGTCTTTTGATGTTCGCATATGTTGTGGTTACTGTCGGCTTTGTCTATTGGATCGGATTGAAGGTTGAAGCGATAACCAACCAGTTAAACCAGCATACAGAACTGGGGATAAGCAAAGAAGGCGTTGCTGTCTTGAAGAAAAAATCAAGGTGCTGGATTATTCTGGCTGCTGCAGGATGTCTGGGTATTTTGGTGGTTCTCAAGTATTCATATTTTATTGCCCGCATGTTCGGTGTCATTTTTTCGTTTTCAATGGCTTCGTCCGGATTTCTGATTCTGAAATTCATGGTTCCCTTGGGAATTTCCTTCTACACGTTGCAGGCAATCTCCTACCTGATTGATATTACCCGGAGCAAAACGGCGGCTCAGCATAACATCGCCAAGTTAGGCCTGTATCTGATTTTCTTTCCGAGCATTATGGAAGGACCGATTCATCGCTATCAAGAAATGTCCGGACAGCTGTATGCAGGCACTCCAGTGAGTTGGTCAACAATTGAGTTTGGCGGATACCGTATTCTCTGGGGGTTGTTTAAAAAATTGCTGATT
>CALNCD010000228.1 GCA_937874965.1 uncultured Erysipelotrichaceae bacterium
CATGCTCCATGTCTTCCAGACTGACGAGCGTTGCATCTTCTTGTTTGTTTCTCTTTTTAACATACGCTGTTGCTGCTGCAGCTGCTGCGCCAACAATAACCAGTAATGGTACTAATTTATTCATAACACCCTCCATATTTACACCTTATTTTACCATGATTCATAAGGAAATAAAAGAGAATGAAACCCTACAATATAAAAAGGCAGAGAAACTCTGCCTTACGATATCCATGGGATTCAGCGACCCAGAACAAGTGCCGCATATTCGGGCGGCTGTTGCAATTCAAGTATTGTCCGCTGACCCAATGCTGTAAAAAAGGCGGATCGTACAAAGTCATTATGAAGCAAGACGCCTCCGCCATAAGCGACGGGACTGCTTTCATCGGACCCTTCTTGAATCAATTCTGCCAGTTGCTTTCCGGCCCGAGAATAGATTTCAAGAATACAGTAATCTCCTTCTATTGCCAAAGGATAAACCAGTTCCGCCAAATCAGCAACGCAATTGCGATACAGGCTGCGATCCTCATAGATGACCCGGATAAGATCATGAGGCTCTGATAATTTGAAATGGGACATAATCAATGGAAACAATGGTGTTTTCGGATAGCGGCCATCGGCTTGCTTGGTGAATGCTTCCAAGACCTCTTTGCCGATTGAAAATGCACTTCCTAAATCACTGATGAGATATCCCCATCCGCCAATACGCTTTCTCATTTTATTCTTCTGAAGATAAGCAATGGATCCTGTACCGCTGATAACATAGGCGCCATCTTGATCACCAAGCGCACCAATCGTTGCAAATTCAGCATCATTCATAATCAAGGCATGCGGAAACACCCTATGAACCGCATCCTCTATAAGCGTTCGAATCTGGCTATCTTCACCATACCCCGCAACTCCGCAAGCCACGAAAGTTGAGGAGTCAACCTCACAGTCAAGTGATCCTTGATGTAAAATAGAAATCATCGTATCTTTCTGCACCCGCATAAAATGAATCGAGTCTAAAACCGTTTTCTTCAGCACATTCCCCTGCTCATCAAATTTGGTGAATTTAGTCGTACTACCACCGGCATCTATACCAAGAAATGTTCTCATTGGGTCAATCTGAATTTCTGCCATGGCTTGATAAACTCAAGCAAGAAACGTTCGTCTTCCACTACATGCCCAACAACATTGGTTTTTCCTGAATTAATCATTTCCTTTTTCACAATCTGCAATTCTCCAGCATAATGTCCATACAGGCTGCTCTCGATAATTATATCACCAGGCATGAGCCGCTCAGGAACATTGAACAATTCAAAACGATGTCCTTTATATTTAACCCGTGGTTGAGTTGAACGGATAACGGATGCATTGACATCACCACGATTAAAATGCAGCTCATTTAAAACAATCTGCCGTTCGACATCCGGAATAGCAGTCACCAATTCAACATCAAGATTCAAAACATTCAAGTCAACTTTAGAAATAGCTGCCAGTTCCGCTGAGGATGGGAAGCAATTTGAAATAATTACATCATCAACTGCATCCATTGCCACATAGTGCTTAAGCTGAATTTCTATCGGTAACTTACGATGCATTTCTAAAGTAACCAAACCATCTGTAACAGGCCAGGGTCCAAATGATTGTTCATTTTGACTGGAAATAAATGCTGCAGTTCTCAAACCGTAGTTTCTGAAACGTTGAGTGCACTTCTCGAAAAATCCGAGTTCAAGACCTGTGTACGGATGCGGATAGAAATTATGACAGCCGATCAGTTTAAACCGGTTTGGCTGATAATCCATGATTGTTTCAAAATAATGCGTATCCATACTCATATTAATCTCAACAAGCAAATCCTGTGGATTAAATGTCATTATAGCTTCAGCAGCACCGCCAAATCCTTCATCCAACCGAAATCCGTCCGCACGAATTTCCTTAAAGAAAGACAAATCGGTATAAGTGATTTCTAATTCCTTGAAGACACGCGGACTGACATCCATGATAATTTCGAATCCGAGATTCTTTGCGAAATCATTGATTTCCTGAAAATCCTTGATAACCTCAGCCCGTGGTTTATTTACGGATAACAAACACGAAAAAATCCGTTTAAACCCACTCGCTGCTGCTGCCTCCAAATAGGCTTTCATCTCTTCAAGACTCGATTTCTCAGGATAAATTGATAAACCTAACTTCCTCATATGACCTCTTTCTAAATAAAGCAAGAGAGGTTCTGCTATGCAAAACCTCTTCTTTTCTATTGAGCTTCTGCTGCGGTTGCCGCTTCATCCAACAATTGCTTATGATCATACATCTTAAAGAATGGATAATACATTACAATCGAAACAAGAATCAGTGCAATATTCAAGACAGCTGCACGCCAATCTCCGCCGGTTGCGAGAAAGGCACCGATTGGTCCAGGCAATGTCCATGGCGCTGTAATTGAAACACGAGCGACTAACCCTAACGTTGTCGCAAACCAAGCAATCGTTGCGCAAACCATTGGTGTCAAGATAAACGGAATAATCAGAATCGGATTCAGAACAATAGGGGTTCCGAAAATCAATGGTTCATTAATATTGAATAAGCAAGGAAGCAGCGCTGTTCTTCCAAGCGTTTTGGCATACGTGGATTTTGCCCTGAAGGCGAGAAGAATACCCAGACCAATTGTAGCCCCTGATCCACCAATCCAGATAAACCACTGGTAGAAGGGTTCGGCCGCAATCGCTGGCAAACTTGCGCCATTGGCCACTGCAGTTGCATTGTTTTCCAAGAGAATCAACCATAATGGACGGGCAATTGCCCCAATAATACTCACACCATGGATACCGAATGACCAGAAGAACGTGATTAAGAAAATAATCAATAGCACACTTGGCAAAGTATCCGATGCGGTGATTAACGGTTTCATCATCTGTCCGATGAACGAATGCCAGTTAAAATTCAAGAAGTATGTGATGGTCCCGATAACAATCATGATGATTGCAGTCGGAATCAAGGCCTCAAATGAGCGAGCTACTGAAGGCGGAACCTGATCCGGCATCTTGATTTTAAAACCGGATTGATCGGTAAAACGATAGACCTCCACAGCGAAAATCGAGACTAAAATACCGACGAACATTCCTGCTGAACCAAGATTCAGCATTGGCAGAACCCAACCCTCATAGGCAACACCCAGAGAGTTCAGGTTCAAACTATACGGTGTAATCGTCAAAAGGAACGCCAAAGTTGCCAGAACACCACCAGACAAACCATCTAGTTTATACGAACGTGACAGACTATGACCAATACCGAAAACAGCATACAATGTCATGATGAACATGGACATCCGATATGGCAATAGGATTGTTCCTGCATTGCTTGTTAGAAACTTGTAAATACCCCAATCTTTAGGCAATGGCGGAATTGCAATGATCAAAAAGAATGACCCGACAATAATTAATGGCAACGTCGCAACGATCCCATCACGGATAGCTCTCAGATGTCTTTGTGACGCCAATTTCATCATTGGCCCAGAAAGATGCTGATCTAATAAATTTGTAAATCTTTCAAGCATAATATCCTCTCTCCTTATTGAATAATGCTAATGATAGAGATCTTCTATCAACTTAACTTGTAAGCGCTATCAAGTGTTGATAATAGCTCTTCTAGCATTTTAATTATATCTTATCTGTAATAGTATTTCAATATATTATTAATAATAATAAAAATTTATTTCAATATCCGAAGTAAATCAAATAGATAAACACACCCGCAACAATTGTTCCGATACCGCTGACCAGGTAAAAATTCCTTACAAACCCCTTCTTCCGTTCCAGAAAAAATTGGGAATACCCTAAAGATAAGCCAACTGCCAGGGCACCGATAATCAATGCAGGAATCCGATAATCAATACCTGCACCATTACAGATGGCAATCGTTGCCAGCATCAAAACAAGTGGCACTCCTAAAACAACGAAAGCAGAACGGTAGCCAAACATTGGAATATTATAATCCGTTTGACCTAAGGCAGTCCGATACTCTTTTTTTTGATCACTTTTTTTTGATTCCCATTTATTCATGATATCTCCTTTTTGGGGCTGGGGTAATATTACCGAGAACCAGTTCTTCAGTTGCCCCTGTCGCTTGAGGAACGTTATTCGCATGCCGTCTCAATGTTTCATGACCAAGGATAGCGAAAGCAACCGCTTCCTTTGAATCACTGTTGTAACCAAGATCTTCCTGCACCAAAACGGCTATCGGTGCCAGCAATTCCTCTAAATAACTCTTCAGCGCCAGATTATGTGCACCTCCTCCAGCCAGTATGACTTCATCCAACGGTGCATGATCAAGAATAAAATGTTGATAACTGGACGCAATCGAGTAGGCTGTAAATCGGGTTAAGGTATGGATAATATCTTCAGGACGCTCAGTATGATAGTCCTCGAGAATCTTCTCCGTCATCTGTTTGCCGAACAGTTCGCGACCGGTTGACTTAGGCGGCACGAGTTGAAGGTAAGGGTGATTGCAGAGTTCTGCATACAAGGCTAAAACAAGCTTGCCTTGACTCGCCTGGCAGCCTCCTCTATCGTAAGACAAGCCATACAGGGCTTCCATTGCTTCATCAATCATCATATTGCCTGGACCTGTATCAAAGGCAATCAGGTCTTCTGGTTTTGAACCTGACCGGATATAGGTCACATTACCGATACCGCCGATATTCTGCAGGGCACGCGACTTTCTGGCATCCATGTAGAGAAGGTACTCGCTGTATGGAACCAGTGGAGCTCCTTGTCCACCGCCAACCATATCCATCACTCTGAAATCGGAGATCACCTGGGTATTCAAGGCATACGCAATAACACTTGCGTTTCCGATCTGACATGTGCTCACAAACCCATGGTTGCTTGCGCTGACAAAAGGATCGTGATAGACTGTCTGGCCATGGCTGGCAATAAAATCGAGTGTCTTCACGTCAATCTGAAAAGTCTTGCAAACTGCCTGAATCGCTCCTGCAAACACGTAGCCCAACTCCATATCCAATGCACTGACCTCAGCCAGTAAAGCGTGAGCAGGATCACATGCCCGTTTTATTCTCGACCGAAGTTCTTCCGAATACGGAATGGTCTGAAAGCCGATTTCCTTGACATGTGTTGCACCATCTGCACCTTGTATTTCAATCAGAACAACATCGACGCCATCCAAGCTTGTTCCGCTCATTAAACCAACTGCTAACATATCTATCTCTTCTCTGACAAGTGATTTATTGTATTCCTGACATGCCCGTTATAACGTTGCAACTGAAGGATCGCTTCATCTCTTGATAAGCCGGCAACGCCCATGATAATCGCAACTTTTACATCTTTTCCGCTGGCTTCCAAAAGGGCACCGGCATCCACTGGATGATCAATTGATTCTTGAATGATCCGCTTAGCACGAATAACCAGTTTTTCATTGGTCGGCTGAACATCAACCATCAGATTTGAAAAGACCTTTCCATACTTA
>CALNCD010000229.1 GCA_937874965.1 uncultured Erysipelotrichaceae bacterium
CGCCGAAATAGGTTTGCTGTTCACGATGCAAGGTCATCCACTGCGGATGGGTCAATTCATATTCCATTCATTTCCTCCCTTAGTCGCCGGAATCATCGCCTTTGATGACTTCTGTAATCAGGACATCATCTTTAAGATCATAATACGTACATGTCATTTCTTCACAATCACTGACCCATTTATACACACCTGCTTGAGCGATTTCCTGAATGAATGTCATGAAATCCGTATTCCCCGCTTGGTGGTTTCTCAGAACAATCAAAGCTTTTTGTCCATCGCTTTTCTGCGGGATAGTCAAAGGAGGAAGAAGCAAATCCCGTTTCAGAGATGCACCCGATTGATGGTGATAGGTTGCTTCACCCGCTCTGAGGTCAAAGACAAAATCATGCATCTGCAGCGCTTTGAACGCCTGTAATAGACGAAAGAATGATTTGCCGGTATACTGCTGATGAAGCGCCTCAATTGTTTCTGATGTAAAGTCCATGGATAATCGTCCTCTTTTCCGTGATTCCATCATAGCACATTAAAAACAGGACACGGCATTAATGTGCATCCTGCTGTTGCGTCCTTTTGCAATCCTCGGATTGGCAGGATCTCTCAAGCGCCGCTTATCAAAACGGGACATCGGATTGATGCACGCATATTATCGATAGGCATCCACATAGAGTTCCACATTTTTCAAATGTTCTTCATACGTTTTCGCATAATGAAGTTCGCCGGTCTCAATATCAGCAACGAAATAAAGATATTCATTCGGCGTCGGATTAAAGACCGCTTCCAGAGCAGTTTCCGTCGGATTCATAACCGGACCGATCGGAAGCCCTTCATGCAGGTAAGTATTATAAGGCGAATCAATGTCTGTGCTGGATTCGCATTCCTGCCAATTTGCATAGGTGTACAAGGCATAGCAGACTGTGACACTGGATTGAAGTTTCATGTTCTGATTCAAGCGGTTATAGAAGATCTGGGCAACCATTTTCATATCTTCTGGCGTGGCTGCTTCATAATTGACAATTGAAGCTAGGGTAAACAACTGATGAACTGTATAGGAACTTGCAGCAAATTGCTGCGCATATCTCTCATAAATCACCTGGGTCTGATTCAGAATAATATGGGTTGCGTCATCAATCGTCGTATCAATCAGAAACTGATAGGTCTCTGGATACAGATACCCTTCCAATAGAACATGGGCCTGGGTTTGAAACACCTCATCGGTCAAGAACGAGTATTCACCTTGTAATTCTTTGACATAGGTCGCATCATTCCATGCATCCAGAATGGCCTGTTCATCGAGATGGGTTAGATTTGCCAGTTTATGAGCAACATCCTTCGCCCAATAACCAGGAGGGAACATGATATTCACAACCCCATCCAGCGGGCTTTCGGGATCGATGAGACTGGCCAGGATTTCCGCATTGGTCCAACTGCGATCGAGGGCAAACTGCCCTTCTAGAACACTTGAAACCCCTTTGCTTTCGGCGACATCCAGAAATACGCTGGCTTTCTTGATGATCTTTTGGTCTTCCAATGCTGCTGCAACGTGTTCGATGGTGTCAGTGCTGGAAGTTTCAAAAAGAACCAATTCACTGGTTGTCGTGATGGGTTTGCTGTCTTGAGTATACTGATAGTTCTTATAGATGAAATAACCTGTGATGGATGCAATGACCACAACCACAGCAATGGAAATGCTGATGATAACTTTTTTCTGTTTGAATCGGGATGGTTTCTGATAATACATGCGCTCACCTCTTCAGTCTGGTATGTTCATTATACCGCTTACAGAAGCAAATGCGGTCAAAAAAGAGCGAATTCCTGAAACATTTCCGATTTCCGTACTCATTGATACCGATGAAAAGTCATTTCCGCAAACTGAGCATACTGTTTCACTTGCATCAGCTTGAAGCGGCGTTCCCCTTCATCTTGGGTAAACAAGGGAATTCCTTTCCCTAAGAGCACCGGTGCAACCTGGATGATCAATTCATCCATCAAATCAGCTTCCAGCAATGGTTTTAAAATCGTATTCCCGCCGATTACCCAGATATTGCTTGGCTTAAAAGAGACTGCTAGTTCACAGATATCGCCATGTACAGCCGTGAAGCCCGCCAACAAAGGACTGGTCTGATGGGTAAAGACATAATTGCGGGTCGATTGATACATCTTCGAAATACCAGGAACATCCTTTATCGTATCATAGGTTCGCTTGCCCATCAGGGTTACATCCATACGCGCATAGAAGGCATCATAGTCTGTTTCTGCCGGTGTTCCACTTTGATAAAGCCATTCAAGTTGATGATTACGGTCAGCCAGATAACCATCCATCGACATGCAGCCATAAAAAACAATGCTCATGGTTTTAGCACCTTCGCACCCAACAAGGCAAAATCAACTGCCGCCTCTGCGTGCAGAAACGTCGTATCAAAAAGCGGTACCGGTACATCCCCTGCGCTCAGCAGCAATCCAAGTTCAGTGCATCCTAGAACTACCCCTTGCGCCCCCTCTGCAATCAAATCAGCAATTACAGCCTTCACGATCTCACGCGAATGATCCCTGATGCTTCCCAAGCACAGTTCATCATAGATAATCCGGTTCACCCTTTCCTTTCCCGACTGATCCGGTACAAGAACATCTATTCCTTTTGCCTTAAGCCGTTCGCTGTAAAATGTT
>CALNCD010000230.1 GCA_937874965.1 uncultured Erysipelotrichaceae bacterium
GAAGGGAAGAATATTTGGCTCGATCCTGAAAAGACGAGTCCTTATGAATTTTATCAGTACATCATCAATGTTTCCGACAGCGATATCGAGGATTACTTGAAGCGTCTTTCTTTAGCAAGCGTCGATCAGCTCACGAAAGTAATTGCGGATACAAAGGCTGAGCCACATAAGCGCATCGGTCAGAAATTTTTGGCTGAGGAACTCACAGAACTGGTCTTTGGAAAGGCAGCACTGGACGATGCATTATTCATTACGGATACCCTGTTTAAAGGGGATATCGGCGTTTTGAACGGCAAACAAATCGAAGCAGCCTTTGATCGTGCAGAAGGCCTGGAGATTTCCCAAGATTTACCTCTGGTTGATGTATTGGTCGAATTGAAAGCAGCCACCAGTAAACGGGAAGCGCGTCAGCTGATCGAAGGATCGTCCATCAGTGTCAATGGCGATAAGGTTACTTCTTCAGATTATGAGTTATGCAAGGACTGCGCAATTGACCAGCGGTACACGATTATTCGGAAGGGGAAGAAACATTATTTCCTGATTAAACATGTGTGAATATGATATAATGAGTCGGAGGTAAAGTCATGAAAAAGATCATTTCACTCTTGATCATTTTAACCCTAATCAGTGGATGTTCTAACAACGATAAAACACTTGAAGCAAATTACCTGCAGTACAAGGCAGTCTACAATGATTTGCTCGATAATGACCAGTTTATCACAACTTCTGCCTACTATAACTTTGAAGTTGCGATCAACAAAGAAATCAGTTCAACCGGTGAAGTTCTCTATCGATGGAGCGTAATTATCGATAATCCGCAGGTTGCGATGTATGATATCCAGGCGCTTGCTATTGTGAACAACCTTCAGATTGATGAAAAAAATTGGATGCCAAGTTTCGGCGTAGTTTCCAATTTCAAGCAGAGCATGATTCCAAACCAAGTCAATAACGGCTTGGGATTCATCAAAGGTTTTCTATTGGACAGCACTGTCACTAAACCGCTGGTCAATCTTCGGGTAACGATTGCCTGGTATAACGAGACGCGGACTGAACAGACCCGTGAGAATTTTGAAGTCACAAAAGAATACCAGGAAGTGGTTAGTCAGTAGGTAAATCATGAGTCAATCTAAAAAGTCGTCGATCATTGCAGGAGGATTAGCAGGTACCGCTGGCATATTCATCACAAAAGCCATCGGTATCCTCTATGTTTCGCCTTTCTATGCATTGGCGACAGAAGCAAATGTAGCCTATTATGGCTATGCGTACAACATTTACAATCTATTGCTGAATATTGCAGCATCAGGGATTCCGTTCGCAGTAGCCGTTGTTGTCAGCAAGTACATTGCTAAGGAAGATTACCGGTCTGCACTGCTGACACGCAAGATTGCCAATGCATTAATGCTTGGCGTTGGCTTTATCGCAATGATGGTTGTTTTCTTTCTAGCAACGCCGATTTCTAAAGTGATCCTAACAAGCAATGCCAGTCCAGAAAGTCTATTGAAGACAAAAAATGTGATAATGATTATTTCATTGGCACTATTTACAGTTCCTGTTCTAGGATCATTCAGGGGCTACTATCAGGGATTGCGTAATTTCAAGCTTTACTCACTCTCACAGGTTCTGGAACAAATTGCACGTGTTTCTTTTTTGCTTGGTGTTGGCTTTATCCTAGTCTACATTCTCCATCTCGATGCGATGTGGGCTGTCTATATGGCTGTTCTTTCGACATCTGTCAGTGCTTTGATTGCCTTTGGGCAGCTAATCCTTTATTCACGTTCAAATCTTGATGTTGAAAATGCAGCCAAGCTTCAGAAGAATCCTGCTCGGCATCCTAAGCTGATACTGAAAGAACTTTTGCTGATTGCCTTTCCGTACTTGATTACATCGTTTTTGAATAATGTCTCTGGATTGGCGAATCTCGTCTTTTTCAACCGGACAATGATGAGTCTTGGTTTCACTGAAGCAAACAGCCAGCTGATTTATTCAATGATTTCTGTATCTACGGATAAACTGATCAGTATTCCTCAGGTTTTGTCGCTTGGCTTCTCGGTTGCCATTATTCCGATAATCACATCCGACATCCAAAGCCAGAACATGTCTCAATTAAAGCGCCATATCCGTGAATGTTTGGAAACAGTTCTCTACATTATTATTCCTGTGATTGTCTGTATGTATCTGACCGCAGATAAGATTTACTATCTCTTTTATGCATCTGAGCATTATGAACTTGCTGCAAGTGTTTTGAGGACTCAGCTCTATTTCGGTCTGGCCAGCACACTTTCAGCCACTGTAATGTCGATAATGATGGCATTAGGCCAACGTTACACCATGGTTATCGCACTGGCAATAGGGGCACTTGCACAATTTCTCTTGATTTCTCCGCTGATTATGATTTTCAGCTATCATGGGGCAATCATTGCTGCCATTACCTCGTCTGTTATTGTTTTGGCGATTGGACTAGCCGTTATGCGTCAGCATGTCAAGCTTGATTATACCCTGATGCTTCGAAAACTGCTCTTTATGCTTGCAGGGGCCGTTGTCATCACGGCTGTCTTCCTGCTTTTGAATCTGACACCGTTAGGAGCCCGCAGCTATTCCAGAATTATTAATTTAGTCCAGCTCTCTGTTTATTTCATCATCGGAATCGGACTTTATTTTGGGGTTACCTATAAAACCAGGGTATTCCAATCAATCTTCAAAGTGAAACTGAACATACGAAAAAGGACATCGCGCTGATGTCCTTTCATATGGATCAATCAAGATGTCATAAACCGGGATAAGAACTGTTTGGTCCGTTCTTCTTTTGGAGAGGCGAAGAGCGTTGAAGGAGCACCTTCTTCAAGAATTGTTCCCTGATCCATAAAGAGAACGCGGTCTGAGATTTCTTTGGCAAACGACATTTCATGAGTCACAATGAACATGGTGTAGCCATCCTTTGAGATTGCTTTAATCACATCAAGAACTTCTCCGACCATTTCTGGATCAAGGGCACTGGTAGGTTCATCCAAAAGAAGAACCTGCGGTTTCATGCTGAGCGCTCGCGCAATCGCAACCCGTTGTTTCTGACCGCCAGAAAGCTGCTGGACTTTTCGATGGGCAAAACATTCCATGCCAACCCGCTTGAGATAATCCATACTTATCGCATCGGCTGCTGCCTTTTTGAGTTTAAGAACCTTGACTTGTCCGATAGTACAGTTTTCAAGGACACTCAGGTTATTACAAAGATTGAAAGACTGAAAGATCATCCCTAC
>CALNCD010000231.1 GCA_937874965.1 uncultured Erysipelotrichaceae bacterium
CAAACCAAAGCCCAACGCCAGCAATGACGTACAGCCAGCAACCCCGATCAATGTCATCAACGCCCGCTTTTTGTAGCGGAATAAGTTGCGAATAACCGTTTTCCAGCTGAAGGACAGATGATTCCAGATCAAGGGGATTCTCTCCAAAATATTTCTCTGTCCGCTCTTGGGTGCTAAAGGACGCAACAAGACGGCTGGACGCTCATGCAGTTCACGAACACAGCGGTATATACTTACTCCTGCCATGATCACCACACTGACAACAACAATCAACACCGCCATAAATCCATTGTAGTGAAGCGGTAAATCACCGATTGATAAAGGGAAATTCGCAAAAATCAAGGATGGAATGAATGAGGTTCCCAGAAAGAAACCGCCAAGACCTCCAATCAGCGCTGCTCCCACTGCATATCCAACGTACGTCATGGTAATTGTTGAATCATTAAACCCAAGGGAAGTAAGTGTTCCCATCTCTGTGCGGTCCTCAAGAATCAGCCGGGACATGGAATTCGATGTCATCAATACCGCAATGGCAATAAAGAAAATCGGAAATACCGTGGAGATGGCGAGAATGACGCTCACGCCGCTTTTCAGGATATCATAACCCTGGAGTGAAGACTGATCGCTGACATACCATGTTGTGCGGGCTAAAGCATCAACCTGGGCATACCCTTCACTGATTTTAGCTTGCGCATCAATCATCTGCTGATTGAATTGATTCAAGGCATCTGCATAGGCAACCTGTCCTTCATCGAGAGTCTGCTTCGATTGGGCTAAGGTTGCATTGCCCTGTGATATCTGTGCTTGCGCTTCTTCAATGGCAGTCTTGAAAGCTGCAATCCCCTGATCCAACACTTCCTGTTGCTGATCCAAGGTCAGGACCTGTTGTTGCAGGATCACGGCGCCTGATAACGATGTCTCAATGATCTGCAGTTCTTGACTTGCCGCAAGATACTCCGCACTGCCTTCAGGATACTGTTTCAGCTCTTCTTGCTTCAGTGTCTTTTTTTGAGTGAGCTCCGAGATAGAACCGCTGAGCGTCTCCCGACTTAAACCAGCGGCTTTCAACGCAGCGTCGACTTCATCCTGTCCTTGTGCCAGCTGCTGCTGCGCTGATGCAAACTGCGCCTGCTGAGCATTCACTTGTGCATCAAGGTCGGCTTTCTGCTCAGCAAGCTGAGCAACACCTTTCCGGTATTGGGCATACCCCTCTTCCAGATGGTGCCTGCTCTCATCCAGTTTTGCCTGTCCATCCGCTTTCGCATTCATCAGACGTGCTTGATTCAGATCAAGTTCAGCCAAAGCCTCCTTCCGCAGCGACTCATCACGGATAAGGGATTGGGTACTTCCAAGATCAATGACCGCCTGCTTCAAGGATGTCATCCGGTTCAGGTAATCGTTCGAGAGAAAACTCAGCTGATCAGGATTTGCAATCCGGATGTAGACCTCAGTGAAGACCGGCAGGGTGAAGACCTCCGGTTCAACATAGATAAATGAATCAAGTTCGCCATTGCCAATAGAGGCACTTCCATAGTCTTGACTGAGAAAGAAAACAGAATTCACTGTTCCGCTCACCGTAAACTGAGTCGTATTCAGATTTTCAAGATTCCCTGATAAGGAAAGTGTATCCCCAACTTTGTAATGGGCTTGATCCGCGAGAATCTCACCAGAGGAAGCGGGCATCTTCCCATCGATAAGCGTCACTGAATTCAGAATGCTCTCCAAAGCCATGACCCGGATAACCCTTCCTTGATCAAAGGCTTCCAGAGAATAGCTTCCCTCTACCGTTTCAACCCCGTCCAATTTCTTCAGAACACTTAAATCAGCAGCGCTCAGACCTGTCGTACTCTGTATCTTAAGGGTCATCGCCTGATGCGTATTCAAGTAATCATCGGCCAGCGCCTCTATTTGAGGAGCACTCAAAACAATTCCTGCATACGTTCCGGATCCTACTAATACAATTAAAAGCAAGGAAAGAAAACGGCCCAGGGATTTGCGGATTTTCAGTCCTGTATTCTTAAGCAGCAACATAGGCTACCATTCCAGCTCATAGGGAGACATCGGAAATTCATTCACCGTTATTTTTGAAACCGTCCCGTTATGGACATGAATAACTTTATCAGCAACTTCCGCAATCGTAGCATTATGCGTAATCAATGCAGTTGTAATGGTGTATTGCTTGCAGTTTTCCAAAAGCAACGCAATAATTTTTTGACCTGTCTCGCTATCCAACGCACCGGTGGGTTCGTCACATAAAAGCAGTTTCGGGTTCTTGGCCAGCGCACGGGCTATTGAAACCCGTTGCTGTTCACCCCCGGAAAGCTGGGCCGGAAAATTGTTTAGACGATCCGCTAAACCCACAGCATTCAGTATTGTCTTAGGATCAAAGGAGCGATCCGTAAGCTGACAGGCAATCTCAACATTCTCCAAGGTACTCAGATTTTCAATGAGATTATAGAACTGAAAGACAAAACCGATATCTTTACGGCGATAAGTCACCAGCTGCCGCTTACTGAAGCGGCTGATCAACGCATTATCCACCGAAATCGAACCTTCACTGACACCATCCATTCCGCCCAGCAGATTCAGAATTGTCGTCTTGCCTGCACCAGAGGGACCGAGTATAACCACGAATTCTCCTTGATTGATGGAAAATGAACAATCCCGCAATGCAGTGATTGTGGATTCACCCATTTGATACTCTTTTCTCACCTTCTCAAACTCGATAAATGCCATACAGCCTCCATCCTCTATAGCCAGGATTCTTTAGCACTATTATAGTATAGCCGGTTCCAGCATACAATGAATGCCGTTAAAGAATATTGACCTTGTTCTTGCAGATACGGTAGGTCTCTTCATCCCAAAGGGAAACCTGAACTTCACCGATATGAACATTGCCCAGCAGCAGCATGCACAAACGGCTTTGTCCAATTCCGCCGCCGATGGTATATGGAAGAATATCGTCAACAACCATCGAATGAAACGGGAAATCAAGGCGGTCTTTAGCCCCGGCTTTTTCAAGCTGGGACAGCATGGATTGGCTATTGACCCGGATACCCATACTGGATATTTCCAAAGCCATCTGCAACGGTTCATGCCAGAACAATAGATCACCGTTAAGGGACCAGTCATCATAATCAGGAGCACGACCATCGTGTTTCTTTCCATTTGACAAAAGACCTCCAACACCAATAATAAATACAGCACCATACTTTTCTACAATTTTATTTTCGCGTTCTTTTGGTGTAAGTGTAGGATAAAGCTTCAATAACTCTTCTGTGTGAATAAATTGTATTTCACTTGGCAAACATGGTTTGATTTTTGGATATGCTTCACAAATCATATATTCAGTACGAAGCATCGCTCCATAAATACGAGTTACAATATCTTTTAAGAATGTAATATTTCTTTCTTTTTTATTCATTACTCGTTCCCAATCCCATTGGTCAACATATAATGAATGTAAATTTCCTACTTCCTCATCAGGACGAATAGCATTCATATCAGTATAAATTCCATAACCATGATCGATTTTTAAATCGGCAAGTGTTAATCTTTTCCATTTTGCCAAAGAATGAACAACTTCTGCAAGACTATCATTCATATCTTTAATTGGAAATGAAACAGCACGTTCTGTTCCATTTAAATCGTCATTGATACCTGTTCCTTTCAACACAAACAATGGAGCCGTTACACGACGTAAGCGAAGTTCGGCT
>CALNCD010000232.1 GCA_937874965.1 uncultured Erysipelotrichaceae bacterium
ATTGTGAAGGGAAGCAAAGCTCACCAGAGAACCGGCAAGCTGCACGGGCACCAGCTTGGCATTCGGGGTGATCCGTCCAGTTCTCCCGACACTCAGGAAGATATCTTCCAGTTCAGTCGAAACCAGCTGAGCCGGAAATTTATAGGCAATCGCCCAGCGAGGCACCTTGACGGTAAAACCAAGCTGCTGCTGACGTTGGAGATTATCAACCTTGATAACCATGCCATCAATATCATAGTCCAGCTGATAACGCGTTTCCGCAATTGTTTCAATATACGTGTATACTTCCTGAATTCCTGTACACCGTTTCGCATAAGGATTGACCTTGAATCCCCAGCTCCGCAATTTCGCCAACGCCTCCCAATGGGTCGTGCATCCATAGGATTCCGCATCCACCAGGGTATACCAGAATCCATCGAGCCCGCGTTTGGCAGCAATCCTGGAATCCAGCTGACGGATTGATCCTGCAGCAGCATTACGGCAATTGGCAAACAAGGATTCATCAGCCAGGGCACGTTCTTGGTTCAAGCGATCGAACGATGAAATCGGCATATAGATTTCCCCGCGGATAATCGCATCCACAGGTTCATTCAAAACCAGAGGGATCGAACTGATTGTTCGGACATTCTGACTGACATCTTCACCGACTTCTCCATCACCTCGTGTCAGAGCCTGATAGAATTGTCCTTGCCGATACTCGATGGACATTGCCAATCCGTCAATTTTCAATTCAACATATTCGACCTGATCCGCACCGATTCTATCTTCGAAATCCTGCAAGTCGCTCTCACTGAAAGCATTGCCTAATGAGAACATTCCCTTGCTGTGGCGGACTTTCTCAAAACGGCTGGATACCGTGCCGCCGACCCGTTGAGTGGGTGAATTTATATCCGCGTATTGCGGATACTCCTTTTCCAGCTGAATCAGTTCATTCATCATCTGGTCAAACTCATAATCCGAAATACTGGACTGATTCAGAATATAATACTCATAGTTAAAGTGATTCAATTGCTCGCGCAGTGTTTGAATACGCTGTCCGATATCCATTAGTGAACCTCCTTCTTATGCAAGGATTGATGGGTTGCGAGAATATTTTTAATCCCGTGAGGGAACGCGAATGCAATCTGGGCAATGTCTCCCGAAATACTCAAGACAATCCCATCCCCATAAGCATCATGGCTCACCTTGTCATTCGCCCGCAGTTTCGAAGGACGTGCCTTCAAGGATGAACCCATCTTCACTTCAATGGCCTCAGCATCCGTTGCGTAGAATGTCGGCTTCACAAAATCATCGCGGATGCCCAGATGCTCAACCCCTTCATTCTCCAGTTCAGCAAAGAAACGGGATTTAACCTTAGGCCGTCCCAGAATAAAACTCATGCCCTGACTTTCTGTCAAATAGAGATTGCGCTCTGCCCGGGTAATAGCCACATACAATAAGCGCCTTTCTTCTTCAAGACCCTTCTTTCCCTCACGAAGACTATTCTCATTGGGCAAGACACCTTCTGAGAGTCCGAAGATAAAGACCGTATCAAACTCCAATCCCTTGGATGCATGGATAGTCATCAATTGTGTAAAATCCCCTTTTGCCACTTCAGAACGTTCGCCATAAAGGGAAACCATCTGCAGGTACTCGTCCAAGGTTGCCTCCGGATAGCTTTCCATGAAACTCAGAACATCGCCGATCAAGGACTGCAGGTTCTCCAGGCGATCCTCATCTTTCAAGTCCTCATAGTGCTTACGAATGCCGCTTTCATCCATAACCAGCTGCAACAATCGCTCCAACGGCAGCTGTTCTTGCTTTTGACGCCAGGACTCGATCATTGACGTATACTGATCCAGCTGTGCCTGTATCCGCCCTGTAAAGAGGGACTGCTGAAGCAGCACATCATACATCGTTACCCCCTGTTCTTGCGCAACACTGAAAATCCGCTCCAGGCTCTTATCCCCGATTCCCCGCTTCGGTATGGCAATTGTCCGCCTGAAGGCAAGATCATCATGGGAAGTCATCATACGCAGATAACACAACGTATCCTTGATTTCAGAACGATCATAGAAGCGGATCCCCCCGAAGACAATGTAAGGAATCTGCCGGTTAATCAAAGCTTTTTCAAGTTCACGGGACTGGTAGTTGGACCGGTAAAGAATCGCCATATCCTTGTACGGCTTCCCTTGACGATGAAGTTCCTTGATGGTTGAAGCCACATAATCCGCTTCATCCCCTTCGCTGGCCAGACTCATATGAGTAACCTTATGATCACTGTCATTGGTCGAGAACAGCTCCTTCTTCATCCGATATTCATTGTGTTCAATCAATGCATTGGCTGTATTCAGAATATGCTGGGTGGACCGGTAGTTCTGGTTCAGGACAATGGTTTCCACCGGTTTGAAGGTCTTCTCAAAGTCCATAATAATCGAAACATCCGCACCGCGCCAGGTATAGATGGTCTGATCCGGATCCCCGACGACATACAGCTGATTGGTTGACCCGGCCAGCGCTTTGATAATCCGGTATTGGACATGGTCAATATCCTGAAACTCATCCACGCAGATAACATTGAAACGACGTTGCCACTTCTCGCAGATATCGCTGCGCGTCGCGAAAAGATGATCCACCACTAAAAGCAAATCATCAAAATCAAGCGCAGACATTTCCTTCTGACGACGAACGTAATGCTGATAGACATTGGCTTTCATGATTTCCTGATCGCTTCCGCCAGCAAGCTCAAAGGCCCGCGCTTCACTGATATGCGCTGCTTTATTGTTGGCAATATAAGCCAGCATGGAACGGACACTGTATTCTTTCAGATCAATTTCAAAAGTCTTGTAGGCTTCACGCAGAATGCTTTTCTGATCATCGGTATCAATGACGATGAAATTACGGACTATTCCCTCGGCCATTGAATCTTCCCGCAGGATACGGACACACAAGGAATGGATTGTAGAAATATGCACGCCGGCACTCTGCTGCGGCAGCATCTTCACTAACCGTTCTTTCATTTCGTTAGCTGCTTTGTTGGTAAACGTTATCGCCATAATCGCAGCCGGGGCAACCCCAAGCTCTTCGATCAAGCGAACAATCCGCATCGTTAAAACACGGGTCTTGCCGCTGCCGGCACCCGCTATAACTCGAATATAGGCCGCATTGGAAAATACGGCTTCTTTCTGGTTTTTGTTCAAGGAATCATATCTGCTCATTTTTTATCACCGTTTCAATTATACCATAGCCGGCATTCCCAGAATACGCCTCACATGAAAAAGCAAAGAAAATTGCATCTTCGCCCGCTTTTCTCTATAATACATAAGAAGCCTACCAATGAAGGGACAACCACATGAGAAAAGCAGATCGATGGATTGATTACCAATGTCTTGACAGCGGTGATAAAGAAAAACTTGAACGCTGGGGAAGTGTTATTTTAAGGCGCCCTGACCCGGTTGCAATATGGCCGCATCTCCACGGCCGCAGCCAGTGGAACACCCCGGACGCCTTGTATCATCGCTCCAAGAGCGGCGGCGGCCAATGGGAAATGAAACACCACCTGCCTGATCATTGGCAGATTACCTACGATGATCTGACCTTCAAAGTCTCCCCGACCAACTTCAAGCATACCGGACTGTTTCCAGAACAAGCGGTGAACTGGGATTGGATGCGACACTTGATCAAGCAGTCCGCACAGCCAGTCAATGTCTTGAACCTGTTCGGCTATACAGGAGGAGCCACCCTGGCTTGCGCCAATGCAGGGGCACAGGAAGTCGTCCATGTCGACGCGGCCAAAGGAATGGTCCATTGGGCAAAAGAAAACATGACCCTATCGAAGCTGGATCATAAAAGCATCCGTTTCATCGTTGATGACGCCTTGAAGTTTGTCCTGCGCGAGAAACGACGAGGCAAACTCTACCAAGGCATCCTGATGGATCCGCCCAGCTACGGACGAGGTCCTTCCGGTGAAATCTGGAAGATCGAAGAACAGCTCGTTCCTTTGATCAATGCCTGTCTGGATATACTTGACCCGAATCCGTTGTTCTTCCTGATAAATTCGTACACGACAACCTTTTCCAGCAGTGTCATGGAGAATATCGCCAAAGCAACACTGCTGGACCATCTTCAAAAAGGCGTTGTCTCCAGTGATGAAATCGGTCTCCCCATCAAAGACAGTGCAATGGTTCTGCCCTGCGGAGTCTCTACACGTTGGTGCCAGCATGAAAATCTTCTTTGAAGACAACCACATCATTGTGGTTCAAAAACCGGTCAATGTCCTCTCCCAGGCGGATGAAACGCTCTCGTTGGACATGGTCACGATGATCAAGGATTATCTGAAGGTCACCTATCATAAGCCAGGAGAAGCCTACCTTGGATTGATTCATCGGCTGGATCGTCCTGTCGGCGGGGTGATGGTCTTTGCCAAGACGTCGAAGGCCGCCAGCCGACTCAGCGAGCAAGTCCGGACCCATCAATTCGAAAAGAAATACCTGGCCATCGCTCGTGGACAACCTGAACCAGGACTATATCGGGACTACCTCTATAAAGACCGGAAAAGCAATACATCCAGAACTGTCAACAAGGAACACAAAGAGGCGAAACTGGCGGAATTGACCATTGAATCGGTTTCCCCCAGTGCCGATCATGCCTATTCACGCGTGCTCATTTCGCTCAAAAGCGGACGTTCCCACCAAATCAGGGTCCAGCTGGCATCACGGGGCCATCCCCTATGGGGTGATCAGCGCTATAACCCAGAGTCCCTGAAAGGACAGCAGATTGCATTGTGGGCCTATGAACTCAGTTTCTATCACCCGATTACCAAAGAAAAACTCACCTTTCACAGTGAGCCAGATTCACGCTATCCATTCGTTTGACGAATGGATTTTTTTAATCGCTGAATAATCCGAGAATTGCAGTCCGATTGTTCTCACAATCATCATAAGCATTCTGGTAGAGAACCTTGAACTCGTCCACTGTTCCGCCCGTCCGCTTCACATTCGTCTTGACACTTGGATACAGCAAAACCGCCTGACTCATCGCCATCAGATTATCGACAATCTTCTTCTCATGATAATACACATCGGTTCTGTTCCGGAAATCAGCCAGTAATTTCTTATGCTTATGGTAAACACGGTCCAGCATGAACTGGGTTGCTGCACCATTGGGCTTACGGACAAAGTCTCTGTCTTTGGTTGTAATGACAAGATGACGATCACACCCGGCCGTTAAGGACTTCTCGATCGGAATCATCGTTGTGATCCCTCCATCCATGTACTTCTTTCCTTCAATGACTACTGCCCGGCCGGCCAACGGCAAGGTACACGCGGCTTTAAGATAATCAGGATGGTCGGCAATATCCTGCTGATTCTTCCACAATGTTTCACTGGCTTCAATGTCATAGACACCCACTTCCAGTTCACCGCCGAACGATCTAAGCCGTTCCGTATCGAAATGGTAATGCTTCATGATCTCATCAAACAGGAAATTATACCCGACCGGCGTCCCCTCATGCAGGAATGCATTGACCCCGACATTCCGTTTATGACCAGCAAGCTCCGTTGAGGCCTTGAACAGCAGATCCTTATCCTTATTCGCAAACATACTGGCGTAAAGCGCCCCGGATGAAATTCCGGTAATATAGGGAAACTCAATCCCTTGATCAATCAGCCAGCTCAAAGCCCCGGCTGTATAGGCACCACGCATTCCGCCACCTTCTAATACTAACCCTATTTTTTTCATAGAACTCCTTTTACATTAATCCCTGGAAAAGATTGATAACTGCCCGAAAGAGCCGGATAAGCAATGGCGTATGCCTGACATCCTCCAGTGTTATTTCCACACTGGCCTCTAAGGTCTCCATAAAATCCTGCTTGGATTGCTGGATGGCTTTAGACTCCATGAAGAGTATACCACACTCAAAGTGCATATAGTAACTGCGATAGTCCATGTTCGTCGTTCCGATAATCGCCCCGTGATCATCAGAAATCATCACCTTGGAATGAATAAATCCCGGTTTGTACTCATAGATGCGTACACCGCTCTCCAATAGCGTCTGATAATTGGACTTTGTGGCTTGATTCACTGTTTTCTTATCAGGAATATAGGGAAGAATCAGCCGAACATCAACACCGCTTTTCGCACTGTTGCATAAGGCCTGAATCATTTCATCCCCAACCACCAGATACGGGGTAATACTGTACAGATACTCCGTGGCTTGGGTGATCATCTGCAGATGCAGCACCTGACTGACATTTTCATGATCTGTCGGCGAATCCATGTATGGCTGAACAAAGCCGTCATTGAACTGATCCGGTGCAAAGGAAGCTTTGAAACTGAACTCATCATCATCTGTTTAGATCGGAAAAGCGTCGT
>CALNCD010000233.1 GCA_937874965.1 uncultured Erysipelotrichaceae bacterium
AATTATCCTATTCCCCATTTTCATCAAGGCAGAACAAAAGCAGAGGATCCAGATGTACCCTCCGCTTTTTCTAGTCCTTTAATAATCCAAGTTTCTGAGCCAATTCAAGATTTACCGCGAGTACATTTACAGCATGATTCCCGATAACTCCAAGTACCGGCTCATGGATATGGGATTCAATTATTGCCTTGACTTCGTCGTTGCTTAAACCGCTTGCCTGCGCAATTCGCTCAACCTGCACCATTGCTGCCTCAACGCTGATATCCGGGTCAAGTCCAGAAGCTGAAGCTGCCAGAAGATCAACCGGTACATCACTTGCCGTTAAACCGGGATTCTCGCTGAGAAATTGATTCAAGTCAGCCTCCATCCGTACCAGAAGTTCATCATTGCTCGGCGCGTAGTTGCTTGATCCTGAAGCCGGGGCAGTACTCTCAGCCTCTGCTTGCGTTTCATAGGTGTTATAGTTCACCGCAGAGGGTCTTCCTTGCAGGAAACGATTATCCTCGAAGTTCTGCCCGATGAGTGTCGACCCGATAACTTTACCGTTTACCTCTATTAAGCTTCCATTTGCTTGTTTAGGAAAAAGCAGCTGGCTGACTCCAGTCAGAGCTAATGGATAGAGAATGCCACACAGAACAAGGAGAACCAACGAAAAGCGAAGGGCCTTCATCCATGATTTCGAAATACGTTTCATATTGAACCTCCTAAATACCAAGTAACGCCAGAAGCGGACTAATTCCCAGATCAATCAGCTTAATACCAATAAAGGGAGCCAGAATACCACCCAGACCGAAAATCATCATGTTATGACGCAGCATCCTATTGGATGACATCGGTTTATAGTGGACACCCTTCATAGCTAACGGAATCAAGCAGGGGATTATAATCGCATTAAAGATCAACGCAGAAAGAATCGCACTGCTCGGCGTAGACAATCCCATCGCATTTAAGACCTGCAGCTGAGGGATAGCTGTGATGAAGATTGCAGGAATAATCGCGAAGTACTTCGCTAAATCATTGGCAATACTGAAAGTTGTCAGTGCACCACGGGTAATCAACAGCTGTTTCCCGATTTCAACGACATCCAAGATTTTAGTCGGATTAGAGTCAAGGTCAACCATATTAGCGGCTTCCTTTGCTGCAATCGTTCCGCTGTTCATGGCAATTCCCACATTCGCCTGTGCCAGAGCAGGTGCATCATTCGTTCCATCACCAGTCATAGCTACAACTTTGCCCTGTGCCTGTTCTTTTTTAATCACAGCAATTTTATCTTCCGGCTTCGATTCAGCAATGAATCCATCAACCCCGGCTTCTTGGGCGATTGTCGCAGCAGTCAAGGGATTGTCTCCGGTACACATGATTGTTTTGATTCCGATCTGGCGCAACCGGGCAAAACGATCAACCAAACCTTCCTTAATAGTATCTTTAAAGTAAATAACCCCCATAATCTGCTGATTCCTGCAGACCACCAGAGGTGTTCCTCCAAGTTTTGATACCGCGTTGACATGTTCTTCCAAATCAGCAGGAATTATTCCTCCTTGCTGGATGACATAAGCGCAGATCGCATCACTCGCTCCTTTTCGATAGCTTTCGCCGTTCTCAAAGTCAGCGCCGCTCATACGCGTCTGAGCAGTAAACTCTATTGACTCATACTTTAATCCTGTCGGAATATCCTGACCCTCTTCTTGGGCAAGTTTCAGAATTGACTTTCCCTCCGGTGTTGAATCGCTGAGCGAACATCGAACAGCGGCATTGACCACTTCACTTTTAGAATTTCGTCCAACCGGAATAAATGCATTGGCCATACGATTTCCATAGGTAATCGTCCCAGTTTTATCCAGAATCATCGTATCAACATCTCCGCACGCTTCCACTGCTTTCCCGGATGTCGCAATGACATTAAATCGAGTTACACGATCCATTCCTGCTATTCCGATAGCCGATAGAAGCCCGCCGATCGTGGTTGGGATTAAACAGACCATCAGCGCAACCAGTGTAGAAATCTGTATTCTGACACCGCTATAGAGTGCAATCGGATAGAGAGTCACAATAACAACCATAAAAATTATAGTCAGTGAAATCAGTAAGGTATTCAAGGCAATCTCATTGGGGGTTTTCTGTCTGGAAGCTCCCTCAACCAAAGCAATCATCTTATCCAGGAATGATTCGCCGCTTTCGGATGTTATCTCTATTTTCAGCCAATCGCTGGTCACTGTCGTTCCCCCCGTCACCGAAGAGAAGTCCCCTCCGGTTTCCTTGATGACAGGAGCAGATTCACCGGTAATTGCTGATTCATCAACCGATGCTAGGCCTTCGATAACCTCTCCGTCCCCTGGGATAATTTCACCCGCCCGGACAATGACGACATCACCTTTATGCAGAAGATTTGCATTAATCGCTTCTTCCTGACCTTCGGCGTCAACCCGCGTAGCCTTCATATCCTTCTGGGTCTGCTTGAGAGATGCTGCCTGAGCTTTGCCTCGCCCTTCGGCAACAGCTTCCGCGAAATTCGCAAACAATAGCGTTAAGAATAAAATAAAGGTAACCAGCAGATTATAGCTTGACAGGTTATGACCGACATCCCCGAACAATCCAGGCATAAAACTCAACACCAATGTCAGGGCAAAACCGACTTCAACCACAAACATTACCGGATTCTTAATCATTACTGCCGGATTAAGTTTCTTGAATGAATCCAGTACCGCTTCATGAATCAATCCTTTTGTTAATACTGTCTTTTGTTTTTTCTGACTCATACTTTCCTCCTAGCGAAACAACATCAGATGCTCGCTGATCGGTCCAAGCACCAGGACCGGCAAGAACGTCAAGGCCGCAATAATCACAATAATCATCAAGAGTGACCCTCCAAAGGTCATGGTATTGGTCTGCAACGTTCCAATGGATTCACTGACCACAGGTTTCTTGCTCAGCGACCCCGCAATTGCCAGAGCAATCACAATTGAAATATAACGGCCACCGACCATCACCACTCCAGTAGCGATATTCCAAAATGCCGTATTATCGATCAGCCCTTCAAACCCCGAACCATTGTTAGCGGCCGAAGAGGCGAACTCATAGAGTATTTGACTGAGTCCATGGCTGCCAGGATTGCTTATTCCTGACAATCCGACACTCAGCACGACAGCCAAGGCGGTTCCGGCAAGAATCAGCAGAGGATGAATGATGATTGCCAGCGCGGTCAATTTCGTTTCTTTCGCCTCAATCTTCTTGCCAAGATACTCCGGTGTTCGTCCAACCATTAAGCCGCAGATAAAGACAGTCAGCAAAACATACAGCAGCATGTTGATCAGACCGACACCTTTGCCTCCGAAAACTAGATTCAGCATCATATTCAACAATGTCGATAATCCGCTTAGCGGCATCAAAGAATCATGCATCGTGTTGACAGCACCCGTCGTAAACGCTGTCGTTATCGCTGCAAACAATGAACTGTGGGTAATGCCGAAGCGGATTTCTTTCCCCTCCATATTGCCAATGGCTTGCTGGATATTCAGACCTTGAGTCAGAGGATTAGCACTTCTTTCGGACCAGGAAATCAGGACAATACTGAAAATAAGCAAGACACCCATCACTGCAAAGAGCACGGTCGCCTGATTCTTCAGCCAGCTTTCACGCTTATTCTTGCGGACCATCCATCCAAATGCAACTACACAAGCTCCAGGAATAGCCATCATTGACACCATTTCAATAATATTTGTAACCACCGAAGGATTTTCAAACGGATGTGCGGCATTAGCTGCAAAGAAACCGCCGCCATTTGTTCCCAGATTCTTAATCGCCTCCAATGCTGCAACCGGCCCCATCGCGATATTCTGGTAGGCTCCCTCCAAGGTCTGTATCGTCAAAGTCGGACTGAAGTTCTGAATGACACCTTGAGAAACCAGGATGACCCCGATGAGCAGGCTGAGAGGAAGCAATACCCTCGTCAAGATACGAATGACATCTTCATAGAAATTTCCCAATGACGAGAACTTACCCGAGAAGCCCCGCATGGTTGCCATAGCAACCGCCAATCCTGAAGCTGCCGAGGTAAACATCAAAAATACAATGACCAGCATCTGAGAAAGATTACTCAGAGCGCTTTCTCCTGCATAATGCTGAAGATTTGTATTCGTCATAAATGAGATTACTGTATTGAACGCCAACGATCCTTCCATGGAAGTGCTGCCATTCGGATTGAAAGGCAAGACCTCCTGAACTTTCAATATCAGAAATCCTAAAATCATCATCGTCGCATTCACAAGCAGCAACGCCCCTGCAATTTGCTTCCAGTTCATCGCTTCATCTTTGATTCCGCAAAGCCTGAACAAGAAGCGATCAACCCGATCGAACAGCGGATCTGCAAAGGTTTTCTCCTTTGCGGTAATATGGTAAAGATATTTCCCCAATGGGATAGCAATCACCAGAAAAAGCCCCAAAACAATCAAGATATCAATCATATTTTCTCCTTAAAACCGTTCTGAATGAAACAATGCATAGAATAAGTACACGAACAACCCGACAACTATGACACCTAAAACAATCATATTCCCAATCCTTTCTATACCCGCCTATTCTAACCGAGAACAAATTAAAATGGCCTTAGACTTAAGACCATTTCATTAAGATTGCATAAAGATTAACTGACTTGCACCATCCGGTACCCCACACCGATATGCGTCTGGATATAATGATGATCCGGATCAGCCTTTTCAATTTTCTTGCGTAAAGTTGTCATGAAAACCCGAAGCGAGGTAACATCATAGCCATTTCCCCATATCGCATTGCACAGATAGTTATGCGTCAATACTTTCCCGGAATTCTTTGCCAGAACACAGAGCAGTTTATACTCATTGGGCGTCAGATGGATTTCCTGCTGATCAATATAGGCACATCCTGCGGCGTAATCAATCAGCATTTTGCCGTTTTCATAGAGTCTTGCTTTCTGGTCAACCTGTTGATGATCTAAGCTGACACGACGAATTATGACCCGTATCCGAGCCAGCATTTCATCTACGCTGAAGGGTTTGGTCAAGTAATCATCAGCCCCGGCATCCAATGCTGAAATCTTATCCTGATCCTCTTGACGCGCACTGATGACCAGAATAGGAATATTGCTCCAGGAACGGATTTTCTGAATCAGATTCACACCATCCATATCGGGCAACCCCAAATCCAGCAGAAGCACATCGGGATTATAGGATAAAAGCGACTGCAAAGATGCTTCGCCGCTACCGGCAATGATACTCTTGTAATCATTCAATTCAAGAGCAGTCCGGATAAGATTCTGAATTGCTTTATCGTCTTCAATCACCAGGATTGTCATGGTCTTCAAACTCAAACACCTCCTTGATCGGTAATGTAACAAAGAAATCTGAACCGTGTGGTTGATGATCACGGACCCCGATCGTTCCGCCATGAATCTCAACAATGGATTTGCATAACGCTAATCCGATCCCCATTCCGCGACGAGAATCGCTGCTTGTCCCAGCTTCCGTATAAAATAAATCAAAGACGTGATCCTTGGCCATATCAGAAAGCCCCGGCCCATTATCGATTACTTCGATCAGGACATCTGAACCCTGCTGGTGAATGGCAATAAGAATAGTTGATCCCTCCGGTGTATACTTGATTGCGTTATTCATCAAATTGACAAACAGCTGTACCATCAACCGTGACTCTACCTCAACGATAAAGACTTTATCGTTGAAATCCGTAACCATCTGATGCTGACTGACCTCACGGCTGACATGTTTAAGTGCTTCGACAATGATTTCATCCAGTACTTCCGGCTGAAAATTCAGATTCAGCTGCGGTTCATCCAGCCGAGTAATCGCCAGAAGATTTTCGACTAATCCCATCAGCCAACCCGAATCTTCATCTATCTGCTGATAAATGCGTAATTTTTCAGGATCGGAAAGCTTGGGAGCCTGGTCAATTAACATCATCGCATTTCCAGATATTGCGGTCAATGGGGTACGCAGATCATGGGAAATGGAACGCAAAAGATTAGAACGTGTCTGTTCCTGCTGCATCTGCAAAGCAATATCATGATTCTTGCGTGCCGTCACTTCATTTTCCATCGCTATTTCACCTTCAGATATGATGGCCATCAGTACATTTTTTTCAAGCACGTCCAAAGGTCGTTGACCGATCATTTCAATACCCACAACAGCATAGACAACAGCTTTCCCGCGAACGGCAAGATACAGATAACGGGAAGCTGACAATGTGCTGGTTCCGTTCCCGGCACGTTTCCCGTTTTGATAAACCCATGTCGCCACGCCCATCTCAGTATCATCAACACTCAGTGCTTCAAAGTTCATATCCTGGCTGATAACCAAAGGTTTCTCCAGAGTCTGGTTATTTGCAACAAACAGACAGACGGGACGATCCAGCAGTTTCTGGATCTGCCGCGTCATGCCTTTCAGGATTTCCGTTTCGCTCTTTGCTTGCTGCAGCTTTTGACTCGTCTCCAAAAGAATTTCAGTACGGTAGGTTTTCTTGATTGCCGCACTCCCTTGCTCCTTTAAGCGTTTGGTTAAAGTGCTGGTTGCCATTGCAGCAACAAACATAATCAATAAAGTTATAGGATAACCCCGCTGATGGACAGTAAAAGAATACTTCGGTTCTACAAAGAGAAAATTGAAAAGCAGCACACTGGATACCGCAGAGAATGCACTCATTAACCGACCCTTGGTAATCATCGCATTCAAAAGCACCCCGAAGATATAGACGGTAATAATGTTATCCAAGGTATAATGCAAGGATTCGAACAGCCAGCTGATGAGTGTGCAAAGAATCAGGATCAATAAGGTAATCGATGTATCCTGAAGATTGAACGGTTCAAAAGTCGCTTTCCGTCGTTTTGAAGGTTGATCTGCCTGATCAGGAATAATATAGAGGTCGATATCCGGTCCTAATTGAATCAGCTGATCAACAATCGTTGTCTTCATCAGCCGCGAGCCTTTGTTCATTGAACGGCCGATCACGATTTTTGTGATCCCGCTTACTCTGGCATATTCATGAATACTGGTGGCTACATTATCACCATAGACAGTAATAACTTCTCCTCCCAGTTTCTCGACTAACGCAATATTTTCACGAAACTGATCAAGATCATCCTCGTCATCTTCATGAATCAGCTGTCCGTTCTCGACAATCATTCCTAACAGTTCTGCATGAAAGGCACGCGCCATCTGCGCAGCAGAACGGATCACTTTTTGATTGCTTTTTGATGCAGAGAGACACACTAAGACCGTATTGGCCCGATTGACATTTTCCTCTCCGCTCTCTTCACTGTTTCTAATCGCCAATGTACTGACTGT
>CALNCD010000234.1 GCA_937874965.1 uncultured Erysipelotrichaceae bacterium
ACCGATTTTCCCATCGACAACGGTGATTTTCCGATGATCGCGGTTATTCATGAATATGGCCAATGTAGGTGTCAGCGGATTGAACACCAGGACTTCCAGCCCTTCCCGACGCAGCTTGGCCGCAAAATCCATGGGCAATTTAATCGATCCGATGTCATCATAGATTAACCGGACCAGGACCCCTTGCTTGACTTTATCCACCAGAATATCATGGATAACATCCCACATATAGCCTTCTTTAATGATAAAGTATTCCATGAAAATGAACGTCTCTGCCTTCGTCAGCGCCTCAACCAATGCCTCGAAGGTGGCTTCACCGCTTTGGTAATACTGTGTCTCTGTATTGGTATACACCGGTGCAAAAGCTCGGTTTTCCAAGTAAGTGCTCTGCTTGTAGAGATCTGCACTGACCCTGAGAATTTGCTGCCGGATATCAGGACGATATGTCAATAGGGGGATATTCTCCCGTTGGCTCTCCAGAATGCCCGATCTGAGCTTCTTGGGAATTTTCTTGCCTCCGAAGATCAGATAGACAACCCCGCCGAACATCGGCATTGCCAGAATCAGAATAGACCATGCCAGTTTATACGACGGATTCTCATTTAAATTGACGATGTAGACGATGGTGAGATAGGACAGTATTTCCAACAGCAGAACAACACCTCGGCTGACTTTACCCAGTTTATCGATAACAAAAAACAGAATAAACAGCTGGACGACAATTAATACCCCCATAATGAAGAGTTTGCTGGTTAAGGCTTTCAACAGTTTTCTCATACAATGCTCCTGCTCCTATTATAAAGGAAATTATGAACGGTGAACAGTTGTATCAATGAGCAGATAACCACGCCATTGCCGATTTAAACCAATGGTATTTGCTTTTAACCAGGATCTGCGAGCCATACAGCCGCTGATGACCCACGGTAAAATAGGCAATGAACATCGCCAGTGCAACGTAAGGCAACGATCCCAGACCGAAGAGTTCTACCCCCATTACTATACCGGTAAAGGGGACATTGGCTGCGCTGGTGAAAACAAGAATGTACCCGATTGCAGAAAAAAATGCCGGATGCTGATGGAACCAGAGGGCCAGAAGTGAACCACTGGCTGCACCGATCTCAAACAAAGGGGTTGCTTCCCCGCCAAGGAAACCTGCTGCCAGCGAAAGCAGGGTCAGCACAAATTTATGAATGACATCCATCAGACTGACCTGACCGGCAAAACTTGACGTAATCATCCATTGGCTTAACCCGCTGTAGGCACCGGCATTGAAGATCACGATGTAAGCGAGGACAAATAAACCCCCGATGAATCCCACTCGCCAGGAGGCCTTGAACGCCTTGAAATAAGCAGTCTTAAGCCAAACAATCAAGCGGATAAACCCTCGGGCAAGCAACCCGAAAACCAGTGCGCTTAAACAAAGGACCAGCCAGAAGGAAACCGACAGATCAGGTGTTATCGATGCGAAACCCTCACGTTGCCAATGAATGATGAAAGTGCAGACACCATAAGACCCTGCCATCATCGCCAGACTATCCGGCACAGTATCATACGCGCGTTTCCCGATGGAGGAGAACTCCATCGCAAACAAAAGGCCTGCCAACGGAGCATTGAAGACCGTACCAAAGACAGCACCAGCTGCCGCAAGAACCAAACGCCGCCGCATCGCAAGCGACCCTGAGGCCATGGCATTCACCTTAGCCGCTATTGAACTGCCGATCTGTATTGCAGATCCTTCTTTGCCGACACTGGCACCCAGCAGATGGGAAAGGATCGGAAACCCGAACGCAAATAAACCTAACCGGACCGGAAACCCCGATTCACGACGAATGCCATCCAGAACCAGATTGTTGCCTTTTTCACTGCCCTTCCCGAATCGCTTCAGCATCACCGCTGTAAAAAGCCCCGCAAGCGGCAATGCGACAATAAGCCACTTCGCCCTCTGATGCAGCGTATTGGCCCAGATCAAAGATGACGCAAAAACCCACATGACCCCGCCAATCAATGCCCCGATTCCCACCGCTAAGACAAGCTCCTTGATTATCGTATTATTCCGCATAAACTCACCCCTTAAAAAAACCTGCCAGGCTGCAGGCTGAATACATGACGCTAATCCGTGTGCAACACGCGATCAACAATGCCTTGTGACTGATACGCTTCATTGAAGTCCGGAATTTCCTTGAAGTCAATCAAGCCATCAAGACGATCCAGAAAACTTACCATGGATAACCCATGACAGAGTTCAAAGATTGACAATGAAGGATCAAATAACGCCTGCTGTGCCTTCAGGTAACGATAGAAGTCACTTTCAAGCGATAACGCAGGGCTTACCGGATTCCCTTTCAAGTCATACCATTCCACCCGTGCAGCATAGAGATAAAGTGTTCCCAAAGTACCATAGACTGTAAACAAAGGAACTTCCTTAGGTTCAAAACTGATTCTTGACGTATCAACAAATCCCAGGACATCGCTTTTCATCTTCAAGAGAACCGCAGCGTACTCATCCGTGTCATTTTGAACCATCGACTGCTTGCTGGAATCCTGATAGCGCTCCTTGAATACAGTTGACATGTAGGCTTTGACACCTTCAACTTCACCGAAGAGAAAGCGGACCAAATCCAGCGTATGTATACCCAGATCGACAATGGCTCCGCCTCCGCTGGCCTGATAGGATTGACGCCAGCTCATGAGCTTATCAAGACTGATATAGGAATGGTGGTAATACGACGCTTTGAAGTTCACGAGGGTACCCAGCCCCCCTGAAGCAAGGATATCTCTGGCAAGAACAACGGCAGGATTGAATCGGTTGGTCAGAACGACCTGTGCCACAAGATCACTGTTATTCAGCTGATCAACCAAGGGCTTGGCTTCCAGGGAACTTCTCGCAATCGGTTTCTCCATATAGATGGCTTTATGGGTATCAATGGCTTGCTGGGCTTGCGAAAAATGCTGAGCATTAGGGGTACAGATATCCACGGCTTCGATTCCTTCATCCTGAAAGAAAGATTCCGGTGTTGTATAGACATGACTGAAGATCTGATGACTATCAGCGGCCTGTCGTGTCAGTACCGCATACAACTCGATGGATTGCGGACCATGGTAGTGGCCTATGGCTTTAAGATGCGTTTTAGCAATATTGCCGTATCCGATAATTCCCAGTTTATGTCGACTCATAACAGTTCCTTTCTGAAGATATGCTTTACGGTTTCCCCTTGACGATAGAGATAATGAGATTCAGGGACATCGACAGTCTCCAGAAGCTTGCATCCCAGGGCTTCACACGTCTTCCGGGACGGGATATTCTCGGGACTGCAGGTAATCAAGACGTCATGCATGCCTTTATCCCGTGCGATATCAAACAATAACGCCGAAGCTTTCTGAGCATAATGATGGCCGCGATACGGTACATAGACGGTATAGCCGATGTTCCCAGCATAATAGAGTTCATCATTCATGCCAAGGCGCAGATCGCACCGGCCGACAATCTTCTGGTCTTCCACCCGAACCATATCATAGACATAGCTTTGGGGCGAATCGTTGAACGGTGAGGACCTGAAGGTATACACTTTGACCAGCTGGAGTTCCCCATCACTGATTTTTCGTTTAAAGAGATTCATGATCAACAACCTGATTCAGTACATGCAGTACATCCTTCCGTTCCATGGCACCTTCAAATAACTTCTGCTGATTAAAAAAGAAAGTCGGCACATAATAATAATCAAACTGATCCGCAAGATCAGGCTGTTCGGACTCTTCAATGCGATGAACAGAAATTCCTCTATAGGGTTCTTCTGCGATAAGTTCATCGAGAATACGCATTGCGGAAATACAATACGGACAATTCTTCAGATAAAATAAGGTTAAGTCTTGCATAAAAACTCCTTTTGACCATTATACAACACCGACCAGACCCTGAACACTAGAACTTGTGAAAAATGCCCGATTCCGCTATACTTACAGAAAAAGGAGTTCCTATGAACATTACCGAAAAACGCTCTTCCTTCTTTGACCTTCCTGAACGAGTTGTCGCTTTGGTGCTTTGGCTGATTGTTGCCGGACTGATCTGGTTCTTTAATTCAACATTGTTCGGATTTGTCTTCCTGCTGGTTGCCCTTATCATCGAAAAGAAAAGCGATCTGGTCAGAACCCATGCCGGCCAAGCGATGATCTTCTATCTGGTCACATTCGCCATCCAGGTTGTGTTCACGCTTATTTCAGTTATCCTCACCCTGATTATTTTCACCGCTAATGCAGTCACCTATAACTTCAACTTCTTCGCAGGGATTACCGGAAACCTGCTGAGCCAAATGGGAGCAGTCTCACCGATCTTCGGATTACTCAGCTTAGGCTATATCGTTATCAAAGTCATCCTTGTTATCTTCTGTCTCTATAACGCCTATTTAGCTTACCAGTCCCGTTCAGCCGACTACCCGATTCTGACGCCTCTTGGCAAAACCGTAGCCGAGAAAATCAAGTAATCGTGCTGGTCGCTTCTGCTGCAGCTTCATCCGACTTAAAAAGGGTCTCATTCAATGAGACCCTTTGTTTAGTTATTTTCGGCGAAAGCTACGGAAAGCCGTGGAATAATCTGGTTCTTGCGTGAAACAACTTCTTTGAAGAAACTGTGCTGTTCGCCCTTCTGATTCGGGAAAGCATCCAGAACAACCTTCTTCAAGGCACCGCCGCTGTAGAAGATTGAGCCATTATCGACGACGCTTGTAAAGACAAGAACAATGCAATCCAGTCCCTGATTCTTCGCGTACTCGTCCAAGGCAGCATCCAGCTGAGGTTCAATATCCTTGACCTCCTCCAACTGATACAACATGATCTGTCCGACCATGACTTTCTTGCCTTCCAATGAAAATTCCTTGATATCATTGTTTATGATTTCTTCAATGGACTTGTTCTTGATCGTTGAACTGACTGTAAAGATATCTTTCGCGAAGTCATCAATATCCAGTTCCGCAATCTCTGCCAATGCATCGGCCAGATCACAGTCTTTCTGTGTCGTTGTCGGTGATCTGAATTTCATGGTATCGGAGATGATCGCCCCTAAAAGCAAACCTGCCAGCTTCTTGGGAATCTCAATGCCGTTTTCACGATAAATGGAAGTAATGATCGACGCAGTGCTGCCGACAATTTCATTTCTAAAAACAATCGGCCGTTGCGTGGTAATGTCAGAAATCCGATGATGATCAATGACTTCGATCAAATCAGCAACTTCAATCCCATCAACACTTTGGGAATACTCGTTATGATCAACCATGATCACTTTTTTATTCCTGGAATTCAGGATGTGGTAGCGTGCCACAAAGCCGTAGATCCGATTCTGGTCATCAATGACCGGATAGCTTCTGAATCGCGTCTTCAGCATCCGTTTCCCGACCTCGTCCACGAACTCACCTTTATTAAAACAGACCAGATCCGTAGTCATGATCAGTTTAACCGGCGGTGAAAAGTAAAGATAACGGGATGTGTTCATCGTTCCATGCCCCGAAATAATCACCGCACAGCCGTGTTCCCGGGCCTCTTCCAGGACAATCGGTGCAATGCTTTTGGTCCATACTGCAATAATACAGGACGCACCCTTCTGAATTGCGGAAAGCTGTGCATCGGTATCATTGCCGATAATGACCAGACGATCCGTTAATTCATAGTTTTCAAGTTTCGTTGCCGCAATCGCAACGACACTGACTTTTCCGTTAAATCGGAATTGATCCGGGGAATACACCAATTTCCCTTTCACAGTTTTCGTAATATACTCAACCGGGGTTTTCTTCAAAAGCGAAATAGCTAAAGCAGTATCCCCCATCGCAACCTGGGCAAGGTTGGAACTTGTCACAACCCCCAGGAGTTGGTCCCGATCGTTCACGACAGCCAATGTCTGACGGCCGTTGTTTTGAATCAGCTTCAATGCTTCATAAATCGTCGTTTCACTCTTGATCCGAATCGGTTCATCCATATCGATTTCATCCAGTGTTGCCCGTGCATTCTTGAAAAGCATCGGTGAATACGTCTCAAACCGCTTCAGCAGATAACTGGTCTCAGGATTCAAAGAACCAAGACGGCATGGCACTGCATTGATCCCCTGTGCCTGCTTAAAGCCCGCATAAGCGATTGCGGAAACCACTGAGTCAGTGTCCGGATGTTTATGACCGGTAATATAAACAATATCTTTTTCATTTGTGTTGCTCATTTATATTTCTCCATTCACACCTCTATTCTAAAGCACTTACAGACTATAATCTATAATTTTTAGTGTTTTTATCACAAGAACACCGTATAATACAACTGAAACGAGGTCCTATGAATCTTCCTTTACGTTGTCCCATCTGCCATCAGCCCCTGACCCTTGAAGCCCACGATGCGCATTGCACTGCAGGTCATCATTTTGATCGGGCTCGCCAAGGCTACTTCAATCTCGTCAAGAATTACAAGACAACCTCTGGTGATGATGCAGCCATGGTCCAAGCCCGTGAACACTTTCTCGAAAAAGGATACTACCGGTGCCTGGTGGATGCCCTCCATGCTGTTCTTAAACCGCTGCAGCCGGAAGTTATCTGTGATCTCGGCTGTTCAAGCGGCTATTATACCCGTACGGTTCAAGATATATTCAAGGATACCTCAATCATCGGTATGGATTTATCCAAAGCAGCTATACGGCATGGTTCAACTGCCGACAAACGGATCCAATGGCTGATTGCCTCCATTGCAGATATCCCGGTTCTCGATCAGCAGGCTGACTTGGTCCTGAATCTTTTTTCACCCTTGTATATCCATGAGATCATCCGGATCTTAAAACCCTCCGGCTGCTGTGTTCTGGTTCAGGTGGGACCGCATCACCTTCTACAGCTCAAAGAGCTTCTGTATCCGGAAGTCTACCTCAATCCACAGGCTGCCAAAGACTATCCAGGACTGACAACCCATCAGCAGATCAGTGTCAGTGATATGATTACACTCGCCCATGACGATATCATGCCCCTGCTGGCGATGACCCCTTATGTGCATCGCAGCAAGCCCAGTGCAATCGAAGCCTTGAATAATCACGACCAATTGACGACAACTCTTGAATTCACCCTGACTGTCCTGCAAAAAAACTGAACAAAGGACGATACCTTCATTCCCGAAGCAATCGTCCTTTGTTCTTAGATTTCCAGCAACGCCAACGGATCACTGATCAGTTGATCCGCACCAGCCAACCGCAGTTCTTCAGAACCTCTGAATCCCCACGTTACCCCTACCGCAAACATACCGCTGGCTTTAGCGGTCAGAATGTCAACATCGCTATCACCTACAAAAGCAATCGCATACGGATTCAGCTTCATTGTTGCGGCAATCTGAAGCGGATAATACGGATCCGGCTTCTGATGATGGTCATTGCGTTCCCCAATCCACTCGATAAACGGATAGCCTGGAAAATAGTGGTCCAGCATTGGTTTGACAAACCGTTGATTCTTGTTTGTACAAACAGCCGCTAAAATTCCCCGATCAGCCAGTTGATCCAATAATTCATGAATGCCAGGGTAGACTATTGAGCGATGCCGATAACAATGGCTGTAGACTTCCTTGAATTCATTCAAATAGACATCAATGACTGCCTCATCCACCTCATCATAGGGTTTAAGCGCCCGTTGCATCAAGACCCGCATCCCATTTCCGACAAAGTGTTTATAAGCGTCATCCGGATAAGGGGTAAACCCATGATTGACCAGTACCTGATTGCAGGCGTCAGAGAGATCATAGATCGTATTGAGCAATGTCCCGTCAAGATCAAAAATAATACCTTGTTTTTTCATCAGCTAATCCAGCTTGCTCTGTCCAAGATAAAGCGATGCATACCTTCCGCCAAGTTCCAGCAGTTCATCATGATTGCCGCGCTCAATAATCTGGCCATGTTCGATCACCAGAATCATGTCCGCATTCCGGACAGTTGATAAGCGGTGGGCAATCACAAAAGTGGTTCGTCCTTCCATCAATCGATCCATCCCCTTCTCGATCAAACGTTCAGTTCGCGTGTCAATTGAAGATGTTGCTTCATCCAGAATCAGAATCTCAGGATTCGCAATCGATGCTCGGGCAATGTTCAGCAGCTGCCGCTGACCCGCAGAGAGCTCACTGCCGTCACCGCTGATCATTGTCTGATACCCATGTTCCAGTTTTTCAATAAAGGAATGGGCATTGGCCAAGGTTGCGGCTTCAATACAGGCTTCATCACTTGCCTCCAGATTTCCGTACCGGATATTATCCATCACGGTACCGCTGAACAGATGTGTATCCTGAAGCACCATCGCAATGTGCTTGCGCAGTGAGAAACGATTAATGGCAAACAAGCTGTGATCATCGATCAGGATATCGCCTTTCTGGATATCATAGAAACGGGTAATGAGATTGGTAATAGTTGTTTTCCCAGCCCCGGTCGATCCTACGAAGGCAATTTTCTTACCGGATAAGGCCTCGAAATCAACACCCCGAAGGACCGGCACCTCAGGATCATACCCAAAGTAGACATCATCAAAACGAACATCCCCCGCAACTGTTTCAAGAGTCATTTCGTCAGGACTGACGGCTTCATCCGGCCAATCCAGAACTTCAAACAGGCGCTCCGCCGATGCTAATGCTGACTGCAGTGTTGTGAACTGCATGGAGATTTCATTGATCGGGCGACCCAAGGTCTTGGTCAGCAGGACAAATGAACTCAGATTAGCGACACTCATCCAGCCGTTAAGAATCAAAGCACCGCCGACCGTTCCCATGATGGCGTAATTGATGTTGTTGAGGTTGGCCATCAAAGGAAACATGATTCCTGAAGCAATCTGTGCCTTTTGAGCGTTCTTTTTGTAATTATGATTCAGTGTCGAAAATTCCTCGAAAGAGGTCTGTTCATGATTGAACAGCTGCAGAACGCTTTGCCCTTCAATGGCTTCCTCAATATTCCCGTTCAGTATTCCCAATGAGACTTGCTGTTTCTTGGAATAGCGCCGTGAATAACGGACGATCTTATTGCTCAACAAGGAAAGAAGCGGCAAGATAACGCAGGTAATACCTGCCAGAACCGGGGAAAGCAAGAACATCAGCAAAACAGTTCCGAACAAGGAAAGAACATTGCTGACAATGGACACTGCACTCATGTTCAGGGCCTCGGAAACCAAATCAATGTCATTGGTAAAGCGCGACATGAGTTCGCCATGCTGGTATTGATCATGGTAGGCTATTGGCATATGCATCACTTTCTCGAAGAGATCAGAGCGGATATCCTTCACTGTACGCTGTGAGACCAGGATCATCAGCCGTGCTGAAACATAGGTCAGGATAACTTCAACAATATAGACGAAAGCGAGAAAGGCTAAAAGTGAAACAATCGATTGAAATGCATTGGAATTGCTGATTTTACCTAGAAAGGCATCTTCAACCAGCTGAACAATCGGCTTGATGGCGTATGACCCGTAAAGTGCACACAGCGTGGTAATTACAGTAAAGCCAAGAACGACAATCAGCAGCGTGCGGTTCTTGCCCAGATAGCGGAACAAGCGCCAAGCGCTGGATTGGATATTTTTCGGTTTTGAACCGACAACCATTGGACGCTGACTCATGCAATTGCCCCCCTGCTCATCTGGCTTTGGTATATTTCCTGGTAAATCGGGTTAGAGGCCAGCAGATCCTCGTGGGTTCCCAAACCGACGATCTTGCCATCATCCATGACACAGATACGATCACAATCAGCTACGGATGAAATCTTTTGGGCGATGCTGATCAATGTCATCTCGCCATGGTTCAGACTCAGTGCATCCTTGATTCCTTTTTCGGTTTCCGCATCCAAAGCACTGGTGCTATCATCCAGAACCAGCACTTTCGGTGAGACAACCAAAGCACGGGCAATGCACATCCGTTGGCGCTGACCGCCTGAAAGATTAAGTCCCCCTTGATTCAAATGACCATCATACCCCTCTGGACTGCTATGAATAAAGTCATAGATAGCGGCTGTCTTGGCAGCTTCATCCAGGACAGCATCACTGGCGCTTTGGTTGCCCAGCTTCAGATTATCGCGAATACTCCCTGTGAACAGAACATTCTTCTGGGGAACGAAACCCAAGAAAGACCGCAATGTATGCAGATCAAACGCATTGACATTCACCCCATCGAAAAGGACCTGCCCGCTGCTCGGCTCGATCAGCCGTGCCAGCAAATTAACCAATGTCGTTTTGCCGCATCCCGTTGACCCGATGATCCCAAAACGCTCTCCTGGTTCAATAACCAGATTGATATCTGTCAACGTCTTCCGGATCTGATCATCGTAGTACTCAAATGTAACGTGATCGAAGATAACCTGCCCCTTCACTGTCTCCGGAACTACCGGTACAGCCGGACTTTCAATGACCTCAGGCGTACTGAATACGGCTGAAATACGAGTGACTGAAGCCCGTGACCGCGATACCATCGTCAAGACCTGAGAAATCATCATCAAGGAAAACAAGGTGAAGCGGATATAATTCAGGATAACCACAATGCTTCCGATCTCCAGCATGTTCTTTTCCAGAACAAAGAAGGAACAGACATACAGCATCGCAACTGTCGTGATATTGAGCACCAGCATCATCAACGGGTTGATCAGCATCATCAGATTCTGAGCCCAGATATTCGTTTGCATGTTATCATCATTGCGCAAGCTGAACCGGTCTTCCTCAAAATCTTCCCGGACAAAGGACTTGATAACCCGGATATTGATCAAGGCTTCCTGGATGGATCGGTTCAACTGATCCAGTTTCGTCTGCACTGCAACAAAGCGAGGACCGCCCTTGCTGATGATGAACACCAATGCGGTACCGAGAACAAGAATCGGAACAATCATGATGGAGGCGATTTCCTTTGAGGTCAAGTAAATGAAAAACATGGAGGAAATCAGCATCATCGGCGCACGCACCAGCATGCGCAGACACATCATAATCGTCTGCTGCAGATAATTGATGTCATTGGTTAACCGGGTAATCAAGGAAGCCGATGAAAACCTGGAAACATTCTTAATGGAAAAACTCTGGATTTTATGGTAGAGTCGCTCCCGCAGCTGGATAGCGAAGCCATTCGATGCAACACTGGCACAAACGGTTCCAAACACACCTAGAATACCGGCAAGGATTGCCCAGACCGTCATGATTATCCCATATTTCAGTACTACATTGAGGTCTTGCTTTGATACACCTTCATTAATAATCTTGCCCATGTAATCAATCTGATTCAACTCCAGGACAACAACGCTGGCAACCATCAGGACCCCAAGAACAGCAATCGGTATAAACCGCTTAAAACTTTTATAATACACGCACACTACCCCTATCTAGCCCCTCACTCATTTTCTGATATAAGCCGATCAGCACTTCCTTCTCACGCTCATCCAGAAACTGAAACATACCATCAGCCACCTCCGTATAGACGGCATGGCAATACTCAATGACATTCAACCCGTCATCCGTCAAGGTAATCCAGAAAACACGGCGATCCTGATCATCCTGACGTTTTTCGATAAACCCGTTTTTCAATAAGCGCTTGATGCTGACACTCATGGCCTCTTTGCTGGAATTCACTTCTTTCTGAATCATCGTCTGTGTCATCTGTCCATGCCG
>CALNCD010000235.1 GCA_937874965.1 uncultured Erysipelotrichaceae bacterium
TTCACCAAATCCTGGGTAAACCGGGTGGTATGAACGACATTCTTTCCGCGCCGGCACTTGCCTGCTTCATTGCCAGCCACCATCAGATCATTGAAAAAAACACCCGTGCGATGAACACCGAAACTCGCAACTTTCTGTTTTCCAGTATCCACCCAGACAACAAACCATTCCTTATCCATACTCAAAGAAGTTTCAAACAGATAATTATCAAAATTCATGGCCGCAAAAAAATGCTCTCCCTCTCGTTTTTGAATAAAACTGGTGCACATACTCAAGACCTCTCCGTCTGCTTGAAGCCTGTCAATAAATACAGTCCTAAAACCGCCGTGAATCCCGAAGCAGAAAATACGCTGAATCGTTCGAAAAGACCGAAATAATCCGGTCCTGCACCTGAAGAAAGCAGCGCTCCTGAAACCATCATCAATAAGGCAAAGATTGCCCAGTAGCTCAAGGAACGGATGCCCGCGTTACGAAAACCGCCCCAACTAATCAGAACCAGGGACACTACAGAAAATACCACCACAAGAACAGTAACAACCAGATGCATCCGGTCAATTAAAAGCGGCGTTGATTCCCCGCTGAGCGGGAATGCGCTATAGCCGAGTATCGAAATCCAGTTCATTAAAGTAAACCCATAGATTCCTAAACGTAAAGGACGATTCAAATGTCCGGTTACCGCCTTGCAGCAGAGCATTAGACATGCCACACTCGCAGGCCCATAGACACTCCCCAATTGCATCCAAAGCAAGCGGGAAGGGGCATTCAATGCACTGAGATCACTGACGGCCTGACGCATCCACTGATATCCAGGATACGCAGAAGGTGAAACAATCACTGCCAGAGTGTATGAAATTAGACTGATTACACCAAGCCATCCAAACCAATCATATCGCTGCTTAACCATGATTATCTCCTTAATGTTTGGTCACAGTATAGCATTATTCAAACAGAGATTACACAGGAAACAGCGGAATTATCCAAGAAGAAAAAAGACTCTGATCAATTGGACATATACTATCCAGTACATGCTATGAATAAACTGCATATGCACGACCTTGAACCTGTTTCCGGCTTCATCCGCCGACGTTACCGTTGGATCGGCAATTTTCATACAACTCTTCTTTGTTTGCCGTCAAGCAATCGAATAATACTGGACACCCAGACATCCTGGACCAGTGTGTACAGCAACCGCACTGGCAAGTTCAACAATCATGATTTCCGCAGACTCAAAGCACTGATGTATCTGATCTGAAAGCAGTAAAGCCTGTGACCCGTTGTCCGCGTGAGCCACATGGATTCTGAAGTTACGACCGCGATCTGGAATGTCGTTCTTCATTGTGTCAAGCACAATTTCAATGGCGCGATTCATTGTCCTTGCTTTAGCGACACTGTCCACCTTGCCCTTTGTCTGCTCATTGATTGCCAGGATAGGCTTGATTCTCAGAAAACCACCCAGACGAGCAGCCATCGCGGTTAAACGTCCGCTGAGCTGCAGATAATGCAGATTATCGGGAATCAGCAAAGTATTGGCACTTTTACGGATTTTGGCTAATCGCTTCATTATTTCCGGAATTTCCCATCCGCTTTCATAGCATGTCTTTGCCTCCAGCAATAGATACTCCTGCAGACATGCCGTGACACAGCAATCAAAGGACACAAAGTCTATCTCCAGCTGTTCAGCCATAAGCCTAACTGCATTCTCCATGCCGCTTAATTCTCCGGTAATCATCAGGGCAACAATCCGTGTATACCCTAACTGCTTCAATCGAATCAGCAAGGCTTCTATATCGCCAAGCGTGGCCAAGGAAGTCGTCAAGTGTAGGCCTTGGCGCATGAGGCCAATTACTTCCTCAGGTGTGATTGTTTCATAATCACGATGCCATATCTCCTGATAGCCGATCTGCAGCGGAACACTGTAACACCCTTCTGCTTCAAGTTCAGCACTGCTTTTTCCAGTACCGCTGTCACAAACAAATGCTGTTTTCATACGACTCCTTCCAAGACACTGCCTGAATAAAAGAAATGGCAGCAGCCATTCCCCTTACCTTCATTACTTCTTTTTATTTTTATACAATGCAAAACCAGCAACAGCAACGACCGCAACCACAGCGACAGCAACAACGACAGGATTCATGGGCAACCTCCTTTCCTGTGAGTTTTGATTACTTGGAACGGTTTCTGAAGAACAGGAACGCGGCAATGACAACAACGACAACAATAATCGCAACAACGACAACAACTGGGTTCATAGGACACCTCCTTTCTGAATGAATGCCTTTCTAAACGGATGGATAAATCAGTGCATTCGCTGATTTGGTCAGCGCGTAAAGTTCGTCATATTTTTCATCAATACTGCCGGCAAGTTCCAGTGTCTTGGTCTTCCTGACCTTGATGAAGATCAGATACGGTAAAATCCAACCGATAAACCCGAGGATCGCGAACAGAACCATTGCCGGTATCATTGTCCACAACGTAATGGAAAATACGGAAGCAGCCATAAATCCTGTTCCCACCAATCCAATCGTGTAGGCAAGAATGGAAGCAAGAAGTGTTTTCTGCTGCTCGAGATGATCGATTTCCCGGACCACCTCATCAAATCTGCGTTGCATCTTTGCAAGTTCATGTTTATCGTTGATGGATCGATCCCGTTTAAACTTCAAAGTCAGACTTCCCACTCCTGCCGGGGAATGCACCGCCTGATCCAAACACCAGCCGAAATTTGCATAGCCATCCTCAACCAACGAAACATACCTCTGCTTTACCGGTACTTCGATATACTCATAACCGATAAATGAACTGTTTTTATTGCTCATCTTTTTTCCTTTCCATAAAGCAAGTCTACCTGCCTTATATTCATGATTTACTGCTGAAATGTTTCCGAAATATTAAGATTCATCCACCCGATCAGTCTTTTCAGACGACGCTTCCCTTGCCTGTACTGGCTTGGGTTCATCCGTCTTTTCAGGTTCAAGAAACCTTGAAACAAAGGCATCTTCAATCTGCTTATATCCCTTGACCACGCCGGATTCAACGGCGAAGTAACTGCCGACGACCGTATCTTCAATTTTCTGGTAGACTTCAACAGCCTTCTTGCCAATCGCAGCAGTGTTCTTTAAACGATATTTTTTCATGCATACTCCTTTCTAGATAACCAAAAGATTCAGGGCCGGAAAACCTCCGGTTAGCCAGTAGACACCGCCGGCAAGCAGCATGGCTGCTGCCACGCTTCCCACAGAAAACGCAATACGCTTGGTCTCACTCAGTTTCTTGGAAAAGAAACCCTTGGGAGCAAGCAGCAATGCAATGGCCATTGAAAGCAGCAATGCAGCGATAAAAATCAATGCTGATCCAACGCCCATCGGGATATTGACAATGGCCAGGACAACAGAAACGACAATCCCTAAGATACCAAGCCCCCAGCATCCAAACCGTGTTCCGATAAACAGATAATCGATGACTCCAAATAATTTCATTGTGAAACCCTCCTTATGGATACCACTAGAATACAGGCCAGGTGTGTCTGAGGTGTTGATGAAATGTTTCTGAACTATGAATTCGATAAAAAAAGAAATCCGCATGATTTCTTTGATTTCTATTCAGATGCAGCCAGCAGGCTAATCCTGCGACGACGCCCCTTCATATACATCAATAGACCCGTTACGACCACCAGGAACCCGAAAAACAAGCCTGATAATGCATTCGAAAACGCTGGATCCGCAGGGCCTGAAAATGACATAATAGCCGTCTGTGTCAATGCAAAGCAGATCCAGGTTGAACTCAGGCTGATGTACCGCAAGGCTTCATTCAAGAGATCATTCTTTTTCCGCAACCGAACGATTTCCCGGATATCAAGGTAGAATTCCACAAAAGTATACAAAGCAATCAGCAGCGCAAGATTCATCGGGTAGACTTCCTGTGATTCAATACTAAACAAGCGGATCGTATAAACAAGGTAAGCTACCCCCAGAACCATGATGATCTTCGCGAGTAAGAGATACATTGCCAGCTGTTCAGCATACGTTTTATTCTGCATGCTGCGAACGGTATGGCGCGCATACCCAAAACAGAAACTGTAGGCTGCATTGACAACCATAAAAAGCGAAAAGCCGACAATCCCCATAACCAGCTTGCCAAGGCTCAACAGGATATCCTTGACCATGGATAGTGTCACAAGCTTGAAACGATGACGAACTGCAAGCTGGCGAAGCACCTGATAGCCTTGACGGATTGAAGCTGTTTCAGTATATTCCAGCAAAGCAGAGCGGCCGCACCATAAAAGCAAGCCGGCACCAATGACAACGCCGCTGATTCCAAGTGAAGACCCTTCCGCATAATCTGGACGATTCAACGCAAGAGAATTGCCAATAAGGTTATACAGGAGAACACCGATTAGCGTAACATCCAGAATTGATGATTGTCTCTTCGGCTTCAGAACTGCACAGCAATAGAGCTGCATAAGGAGCACCAGACCGAAACCGAGTATGCCGACCCAGGCATTCGGATAAATCCAGGAAAACGGATAACCCATCAGGCTCATTCCACCCAGCACTATTAATCCCAGGCCCGAAAGAACAGCAAGTATACAACGGATAAGCCCAGCCATGAGGTGTTGTTGACCCAATTGCTTAGCAAGGACCAGCACACAAACAGCCAGAACCTGAAAAGGCGCTGACTGGTCAAGGTTTGAGAGGATCATCACGATCAGGACTGCAAGGCTTAGAGCGTCCACTGCACGTTGCTGGTTTTTTCGAGTCATCGTGTAGCTCCTGTCTGCTGATTTCAATGCTCCAAGAGCATATTCGCCCGTTTGGTCACTTCATAGATTTCGTCATATTTCATTTCGATCACCGGATTCACTTCCGCTGTTTTCTGATGAACAAGGCGGGTGTAGAAAAAGTAGGGCAAAATCCAGCCGACAAATCCAGGAATCGCCAGGACAATCATCAGCAGAATATGATTCCCATAGGAAATCGCAAATACCGATCCGGCAATGAATGCTGTTCCCAGGATTCCAATGGCAATGGCTACAATGAGTGCCAGAACACTCTTGCTTTTCTCCAGATGAATGATTTGTTCCACTAACGAATCAAATTGCCGCTGCAACCGTGTCAGTTCGGCTTTATTACGTAGTTTGCGATCGCGTTTGAATTTCAGAATCACACTGCCCGCTGGCTGGATGACAGATTCTGTCCCTTCAATTTCCCATCCGAAGTTTTCATAACCATCGGTATAAAGGGAAACATAGTCTTTTTTCACCGTCACGTCCCGATACTCGTATCCGATAAATGTTTCTTTTTGATGTCGTTCCATAATTATTTCCTCATTTTTCCTTTCTTTAGTTTACTGAAAAGATGTTTCTGTTTTGTTAACATAGGGTCAATGGATGCAGTGGATGTCTTTTGCCCTTCCTTCAAAGCAGAGCTGCAGGGATTCCTTTTCAAAATCGTGAGGCATATAGATGGATCCGTCTTTCGAAAGTTGCAAGGCCTTGGTCTGCTGGAGCATTTCCGCTACAAAACGAGAACAGAAATACCCATGGGACAGCGTGTGCCTAATGCCCATGAATCCAAGAACAAGACTCAAATATGAATAGTAATAGTCCTGCGAATTCCGTTTAAGGCGCTCAATCCATTCCTGCATCATCCGGAAGACCTCTGCCGTAACTTTCACTTCATAAAGCCGGCACTGTATCATCTGTTTGTGCGTCTTTGTAAATTCAAATGGATGTTCAACACAGAACCCCCATTTCGTCCGGAAACTGTAGAACTCGCTTAAATCATCACCGAGACCGAGCGAGGCGTGATTATAGATGCCGTACCCCATGATGTCATACATCATCTTGAATCGTCCTTCCAATGACTGAAGCAGGATATACACTGTTTTGCTCATAGGTGTCCTCCTTATTGTTTCAGTCTATACGCCGGATATTCACAAAATGTTCGTGAAGTGTTAAGGCTTTATGAATCGGAAGAAGTTCTCCCTTTAACAATTCTTTAACACTTATCCGTTACTATTCGTCTTGGATAAACTATGATATGGTTAAAACAACACAGTAAAGGAGTCCCTATGAATAAATTACTCGTTGTCGAAGATGATGTTGAGATGAACCGGATGATGTGCCGTTTCCTGAACAGCAACGGTTTCCAAGCCGAGGGCTATTACAGTGCCAATGATGCTTACGATGCCATGTATAAGGGAACTTTTGATTTGGTTATCAGTGATATCATGATGCCTGACATTGATGGATTCGAGTTTGCTAAAGGCATACGAAGCCTGAACGAATCTATACCAATCCTCTTTGTGAGCGCTCGCGATGACTTGACTTCCAAACAACGGGGATTCCGTATCGGTATCGATGATTACATGGTAAAACCCATTGAACTGGATGAATTGGTTCTGAGAATCAGTGCTTTACTCAGACGGGCCAATATCAACACCAACCGAATTATCACGATCGGCAACTTTGAAATCAATGCTTCTGCCAATACCGCTGTCTTTAATCAGCAACCCATCCCCCTAACTGTCCGTGAGTTCAACATTCTCTATAAATTGCTGTCCTATCCCAACCATACCTTTTCCAGAGCACAGCTGATGGATGAATTCTGGGATATTGACAGCGAGACCAATCCAAGGGCCGTGGATGTCTACATTACCAAGCTCAGAGACAAATGCTCTGCTGTTGATAGCTTCAGCATTAAAACCATTCATGGGCTCGGCTATAAGGTAGTTCTCATATGAACCCCTTCAAGAATGAACTGCTGGCTCAGCACTGGAAAGAATATGCACTCTCATTTCTGATTCTGGCACTTCTAGGAGCGCTGCCGGCAATCATGTTCGGTGCGAATCTGCTTGACTATCTCTATCCCTATGGGCTTCTCTACGCCCTGTATTGGGCAGTTGTTGCCGGAGGCTTTACTTTCCTGACAGTTCACCAGCGCAAGAAGGCCTTTGCGGAACCCTTAGCTATTCTGGGTGATGCCACCAAGAAAGTCGCCGGAGGAGATTTTTCAGTCTATCTCAAGCCCATCTTTTCATTGGACCAATCCAATTACATTGATCGCCTCTTTGCCGACTTCAATACAATGGTCGCCGAACTAGGTTCGCTTGAAACGATGAAAACGGACTTCATCACCAATGTCTCCCATGAAATCAAAACCCCGCTGGCCAAAATCCAAGGCTACGCACGGCTGCTGCAAGAACAGTCAATTACCGAATCCGATCGCATCAATGATGCGACTTCCTTGATGCGTGCTTCCAGTAATCTGAGTTCATTGGTGACCAATATGCTCCAGCTGAGCAAATTAGAGAATCAAGGCATTCTTTCTTCCCGTGAACCCTTCAATGTCTGTGAACAGCTAACGGATACCCTTTCAACCTATATTGACCTATGGGAGCAGAAAGGCATTCAATATGCAATTGATCTGGACGACTATGCCATGATTGAAGCTGATCCTGCTTTAGTTGACATCATCTGGCGTAACCTCCTGTCCAATGCGACAAAGTTCACCCCTGCCGGCCAATCAATCACCATCCAGCAAACATCCACTGAAACCGCCATTCAAGTCATCATCCGTGACACAGGGCAAGGCATGAATGCAGAAACGCTTAAGCATCTCTTTGAGAAATTCTACCAAGGGGACTCTTCCCATTCGTCCGAGGGGAATGGACTAGGGATGGCATTGGTCTACCGGTCAATTGAGCTTTTGGGCGGAACCATCGAAATTGAAAGTTCAGAGGGTAAAGGAACAGCCTGCACCGTGACCCTTAATGCACTGATCACCTGAACACAGAAAAGAGAAGGATGGTTGTCCTTCTCTTTCTATATTCAACCATTCGGTTTTCATGCTTCCAAAAATAATTGACAGTTCAGCCTTCTTGAACGTTCACCATTTATTATGCACATTATCAAAGTTTCCCTGATTTCAGGTCATTGCCAAAAACACTAGGTCTATTGACCTGCAGATACGTACAAGACATCTCCGTATTCGCTTTTCTGTTCAAATTCCTTCTTCGCAAACGGACAAAGAGGCATAATCTTGTAGCCCTCTCTACGTGCCTTAGCAACGGCATTGAACACCAGTTCCTCCGCAATCCCCTGTCCACGATAGTCAGGACTCACAAATGTATGTTCAATGATCAGTATCTTGCCTCCGATCGACCAGGTTACTTCACCGATTTTAACTCCTTCATCGAAAACTTCAAAACCTTGGCTTGCTTCATTATAAACCATACTAGAGCTCCTTTTTCAACCGATACTTCAACGCGTTGCTTGGACAAGTATCAATAACACGTGCAATTTCCTCTGCAGAGGCCTCATCGGCCTTTATCCATGGCTTCTGATGGGTATTAAAGACATCATGATTCCCTTTCACACAGTTTCCTGAGTGCTGGCAGATACCCAGGTTGAAATATACCTCTATCGCTTTACCCTCGTATAGACGGTAACCGGATTCCATTAACTCTTCTTTTGTCATGTGATTAACCTCTTCCTGTTTCAATTATACACGATATGTCAAGACCTCAGGCAACCTGCTTTTCCAGATACACGACTTCAGACTCGCAGATAAAACCTGTCTTACAGTATAGATGATATGCTCCGGGATTATCCGATTCAACTGCAAGTTTAAGGGGATGGTCCTGATCAATCTGCAAGTGTTCAATCAAGTCCTGCAAGAATGAAGTTGCATAGCCCTTGCCTCTTTGATCATGTTTGATGAATAAGCCGAACAAATAATCATATTCACCATGGTTCACAGCACAATATCCGATAATAGTTCCCCCGTGCTTATAGATATAGGGTGTTTCCTGACTGGAAGCAATCGTTTCTGTCAAGTAGCGCTCGGCTTCTGCAGGCGTTGATTCTGGAAATGCCTCAAGATAACTCTCCAGCAAGTCCGCAATATCCTTGCTCTGCAGCTCCTGAAGTTCCAGCAAAGGACTCTTTTTCATCACAACAGCACTTCCAGTACAGACCATCTGCCATTCACTCACCGGATTGACATATAATTTTGTTTGTTGTAAAAAGCCGGGATGCCGGTTCAGAAAAGTCCGTTCACTAAGGAATACCATGCTTGGATATCCATAGTGATCCAGAATTTGCTTCATCCGCTGAATCAGCGAAGCCGCAAGCCCTTGCCGCCGGTCAGCCGGGTTAATGCCGACATAGACTTCAACCCTTTCCCCTGGTTCACCATCCGCATACAGAGTTGCAAGGCCAACCAGCTGTTGCTGACGATAGACCAGTATAAACGCAGGCATTTCCGAAAAGAAATTAAACTGGTTACTGAGATAAGGATCTCTGAAGCTTTGATCTTCTTCATGGATCACCTCAATCAGCTGTCCGATTTGCGAGAGTTCCTGCTGATTCAAATGTGTTGTTTCCCGATACGTTATCATAGTGCCTCCAGTATGAATCATTTCCTTCAGTATACCGTATTCATCCGATGAACAAAAGCCGTTGTGTCTTTTCGTGAAACTGATTGAAACAGCATTAATACATCCGCGTCAACGCACAAAAAAGAACCTGACATTCCATCAGGTTCACGTTCATTGTCCGCCAAGCCCTAGATCAATGAACGTGAACCTGATGGAATGTCAGGTTCTTTTTTGTGC
>CALNCD010000236.1 GCA_937874965.1 uncultured Erysipelotrichaceae bacterium
CATTTATTGTAAATACAGATGATATTTACGAAAGTCAGAAAAAAATGATTCTTGAACTGCAGAACCGAAGTGTCGATGGGTTAATGATTGTGCTGGCCTTAGAATCTTTTGAAACAATTCAACCGACAATCGCTGATTTAGAAATGCTTGATATTCCCTATGTCTTGATTGACCGCAGCATTCCCGATTTCCGGTGCAACAAAGTCGTGTTCGACAATGAATACGGCGGCTATATTGCGACAAAAGCGTTAATTGAGGCTGGTCATCGCCATATCGGTTGTATCGGATTGAATGCTGATTCACAGAATATTAGCGGTATACAGCGCTATCAAGGCTATCTGAAGGCATTGGATGAATCAAATATCGGAGTGAATAATGATTATGTAGCTCCTGGTGATTTTCATTTTGAAGGGGGCTATAAGGCTGCTGATGTGTTGTTGCGCCATAAAGAGCTTACTGCCGTCTTCGCGATTAATGATTTGACTGCATTCGGTTTTATGAGACGGAGCGAGGAACTAGGCATCCACTGTCCTCAAGACATTTCGATTGTTGGTTATGACAATCTTGACCTTGCCCAGATGATGGGATTACCGCTAACTTCTGTACGACAGAGCACGGCGCTGCTTGCACAAGAATCCGTTCGTAATTTAATGAAACAGCTTGAAGAAAAAGACTTTCTCCAGGAAATTACTTTAGAACCGCAATTAATATATAAGTCAACGGTTGAAAGAATCAAACTGGCTTAAATAGAGAATTCTTGAACGAGGGAATTCTCTTTTTTATTTTTTTGTATTGACAGCGCTTTCAATGCAGATTATAATGATCTTGTAGAAAGGTAAAGCGCTTTATCATATGAAAATACAGCCAGTTATCAAAGAAAATGCTTTAATTCCACGTGTATTTAATGCTCTTAGAGAAGAATTTGGGATATCGCAGGTAAATGAAGCTGATGTGAAGGTTGCATTAGACAATGATTTGTACGATGTTGTTGCGTTCGATGATTATCAGCCCGTCGGAATGGCCCGTTTGGTTGGTGATGGCAAGCTGGCGTTCTACATCAAAGATGTCTATGTCCTTCGTTCATATCAAGGAAAGGGGATTGGTGGATTATTAATAAAGCGCTTGATCGACTATTATGATCTTAATCACGGTGAAACTTCTTATCTGGGACTTATGTCAACTTGTGGAAGTGAAACGTTTTATGAACACCTTGGTTTTGAGAAAAGACCAAATCAGAGACTAGGAAGTGGGATGATTCTAATTGAAAAGTAAGGTATATATTGTCGGCAGCATCAATGTGGATATGTCAATTCATGCTGAGCGAATTCCACGAAAGGGTGAAACGTTACTCGGTGATAATTTCACCCATAGCATTGGTGGCAAAGGCGCAAATCAAGCCTTGGGAACAGCTCGTTCAGGTGCGGACGTTCATATGATCGGATGTATTGGTGATGATCATTTCGGAAAGGAAGCAATCGCATTTTTGAATCGTGAGTCGATTGATACTTCAGCATTGACAGTTATCGGGAACACTTCAACCAGCACCGCTGTCATTCTGCGAACGAATGATGATAACCGGATTATCGTGGATTCGAGTGCCAATAACCGTCTTTCCCAAAGCCATGTCGATCGTTGGCTTTGCGGGAATCCGGATGATGTACTCGTTGTGCAATATGAGATACCTGTTGATATTGCGAATTATGCGATTATTGAAGCTAAGAAGAAGGGAATGATCACTGTCCTGAATCCTGCACCGGCTCACGAAATCAATGATCTGGTCTATTCGCATCTTGATCATTTGATATTGAATCAAACAGAATGTGAATTGATAACCGGAATTTACCCGGAAACAGAGCGGGATATGAGTCAGGCCATTGATTTCTTTCTGAATAAAGGGACAAAAAACGTTGTCATTACGCTTGCTTCAGAAGGGTGTGTCTTTGGAAATCGGACAATCGGTAAACTGTCAGGAGAAGCAATAAAAGTTAAGGTTGCTGATTCTACGGGAGCTGGTGATGCATTTATCGGATCATATGTGAACTCATTGATTAATGAAGTGACTGTCGAAAATCAATTGATTGATGCAAATATTGCTGGAGCCCTGACATGTACGCAAAATGGAGTTGAGACTGCTATTCCTGTCAGAGAAGAAATTATAAAATTCAAGGAGGATTACTATGGAAGATAAGAGAAGGATTATTATTGATACAGATCCAGGAATTGATGATGCCGTTGCTTTGGCCATCGCTTTATTTGATGATACCGTCGAAGTAAAACTGATTTCAACAGTTGCTGGAAATGTCAGTATTGAAAAAGTCACCAAGAATACCTTGCAGCTGCTGACGTACTTTGAAAAGAAGATACCTGTAGCCGCAGGAAGTGCACGACCGTTAATTGCTGATCCTATTGACGCTAGCGGTGTCCATGGTGAAACGGGAATGGGTAAATTTAATTTCCCAGCCGCTGATGATTCAGTGCTCCTTGATAACCATGCGGTTATCAAAATGGCGAAAGTATTGAACGCTGCGGAAAAGACCACGATTGTTGCTATCGGTCCATTAACAAACATTGCTCTCCTTTTACGTTTGTATCCAGAACTATCATCAAGGATTGAAGAAGTTATTCTAATGGGAGGTGCTATTGGTCGGGGGAATAGCGGTGTCTATTCAGAGTTTAATATCAATGCTGATCCAGAGGCTGCCAGAATTGTTTTTCAATCAGGATTGAAGATTACGGTAATTCCTTTGGAAATTGGAATGAAGGCGCTTATTTATCCGGAAGATTCCGAGAAGATTAGGGGAATGAACAAGACCGGAGAACTGTTCTACCAGTTATTCAGTCAATATCGCGGTGGAAGTTTTAAGACTGGTTTAAAAATGTACGATAGCGGTGCTGTTGCCTTTTTGCTGGAACCAAGTCTGTTCACAACCGAGCAGTACTATATTGGGATCGAACTTTCAGGAGAGATGACCCGTGGAGCAACGCTGGTTGATATCCGGGGTTATTTGCACAAGGAAGCAAATGTGACGATAGCGACTGATATTGATGTTGACCGATTTAAGGACTGGTTTTTGAATTCGATAGAAAAGTGCATTTAGGGAGGAACGATAATGCAAACTATGATTATGTATAGTGTGGGTATCCTTGGTATCATAGCAGTCGTGTATATGCTGATTAAGAAACTGGATATCAAAATCACACTCTTTGCAGTTGGATTGGTTTTAATGTATATCGCATTGTTTATGGGGAAAAAGGTTCTTGCTGAACCGGTGAATATCGTGCTTGATCCGGTATTGGCAATCATTGAACAGTTTAAATCGTCTCTCACAGGGGCTGGCTTTATCATCCTGATGCTAGGTGGATATACGGCCTATATGACTAAGATTGGTGCGAATAAAGTTACCGTCAGTACGTTGACCAAACCGCTCCATCTGATTAAATCACCGTACATTCTTGTGCCCATTGTGTTTCTGCTAGGGAACTTGTTATCCTTGGTTATTCCGAGTGCTTCCAACTTAGCAATCCTGTTGCTGGCTACGTTATATCCTGTCTTGAAGACATCTGGTATGAGTACACTTACAGCAGCAGGAATCATTGCTACAACAGCAACCGTGATGCCAACTCCCCTAGGGTCAGATAATGTTGCGATTGCAACTGAACTTGGAATATCAGCGACCGAATATGTGTTCCGATATCATGCAATCATATCAATTCCAACGTTAATTGTAATGGCAGTTATTCATTATTTCTGGCAAAAGCATTGTGACAAAAAGAACAGCGGTTCATCCATGAACGATGTCGAAGTGAATGAAATAGAACAAGTAAACGGCGGTTCACTCTATAAATTCGTTTATACGCTGCTGCCTTTGCTGCCAATTGTTATCCTTTTAGTCACTTTTGCGTTGAATT
>CALNCD010000237.1 GCA_937874965.1 uncultured Erysipelotrichaceae bacterium
TTAAGGGACCAGTCATCATAATCAGGAGCCCGGCCGTCATGTTTCTGGCCAGAGGTGAGCGTATCACCGATTTGGGTAATAAACGTCGTCGGGTGAAGCCGGACAAACTCTGTTTCCCGCTCTTTCGCCGTTCGATCAGGATAAAGGTCCTCGAGCTGCTGAGCACTGATAAATGTAACCTCTGAACTCAGGTTTGTTGTGATCTGAGGGTATTTCGCTTTCAAGGCATTCAATGTACTGCAAATACCGTAGACAATGCTTTGAACACAGGTTTCAAGATACGCCAGATGACGATCACTCTCCAGGATGACCCGTTCCCAATCCCATTGGTCAACATAGATTGAATGAATATTGTCAAGCACTTCATCACGCCTGATTGCATTCATATCTGTATATAGACCATTCCCGGCATGAAACTGATACTTGTATAATGCCATTCGCTTCCATTTTGCCAGTGAATGAACCACTTCAGCCTGCTGGCTTAAAGCGGATACCTCAAAAACAACCGGACGCTCTATCCCATTCAAATCATCATTCAACCCTGTATCCGCACCCACGAATAAAGGCGCCGAAACTCGCTTCAATTTAAGTGTCTCGGTTAATACTTCTTCAAAACGCTGCTTGATAAAGCCAATCGCATTCTGTGTATCATAAATCCCCAATGCAGGAGAATAGCCTTCCGGAATATAGACCGCCATGTTAATCCCTCATTTCTTTATTATTAACTATACCAGATTTCAGAAGCTGATACACTCATCAATACTAAACATCAAGAAGGTTTCCAATCAAATCAGGTCAGATTCTTCATTTCTTCTTTTTTTCTCTCATTTAAGTTCTCTTCTCCTTCAACTCTCACGCAATCAATCACCGCAATGACACACGCCTGCTCAGTAAAATACGCTACATTTCCTATGGAATCCGTTTCATTATCACAACTCGTCAGTTGTGAATTTTCAGCACTTCTGTACACATTGACTCTTGAAATCCACACTGTCTTAAGCAAGTCGCTCATAACGGATTCAATCAATGAGTTAGCCTCTGTTAACCCTTCAAAATCCAAAACATTCATATTGTTAAAAATACTCCGAAAACATGAAAGTTATTCTACATATTCGGAAAGATTAAAAACGATGATTTCCGCAAATATTGAATTATCGGAAAATTATCCCTCACTTTGTGAAGAAAATATTAAGATTGACATAATGATATGACTTGATACTATGTAGTAAAGTAAGCGCTTACTTCTATATTTTTCACACAGGAGGTCTTTATGACGCAAGAAAATGTAGTTGATGTTATTGATGGATTAGTATTGAAGGCCAAGGCGGCCTATGACCAGTTTCTATCATTTGACCAGGAGAGTATTGACAAGATTGTGTTAGCGGCAGCGACGGCTGCTGTTGATCAACACGGTGTCTTAGCTGAACTGGCTGTACAGGAAACGGGCCGTGGTCTTTTTGAAGACAAAGCCATCAAGAATCTCTACGCTGCAGAATATGTTAAGAATAATATCATCAAGACAAAAACAGTTGGTGTGATCAGTGACGATCCCCTCACTGGAATTATCGAAATCGCTGATCCAGTTGGGGTTATCGCTGCGTTGACACCAACGACTAATCCAACCTCTACCACCATTTTCAAAGCCTTGATCGCGTTGAAAACCCGTAATCCGATTGTTTTCGGATTCCACCCCCCAGCCCAGAATTCATCCGCTGCTGCCGCAAGAACAGTCTATGAAGCTGCGATCAAGGCAGGAGCCCCTGAAAACTGTATCCTCTGGATTGAAAAACCATCCATGGAAGCTACCAATGCTTTAATGAATCATAAATACGTTTCGACTATTCTCGCAACCGGAGGAAGTGCGATGGTTAAGGCTGCCTACTCCTGCGGCAAACCTGCCCTAGGTGTCGGGCCTGGAAATGTTCCGGCATACGTTGAAAAATCCGCAAAGATTCAACAGGCCGCCTATGATCTTGTTCTCTCTAAATCATTTGATAACGGAATGATCTGCGCCTCTGAACAGGCTGTCATAATTGACAAGGAAGTCTACGCGGAATTCGTGAAAGAAATAAAACGTTACCACGTCTATTTCGCATCGAAAGACGAGAAGAAAAAACTTGAGAAACTGTATTTTGGCGCTCCCCTCAAGGATGTGAATTCCCACGCCCCTCTCAATGCAGCAGTCGTCGGAAAACCAGCCTCGTGGATTGCGAAAGAAGCGGGCTTTGACGTTCCAGAAGACACAGTCATTATTGCTGCTGAATGTGATCATGTTGGCTATGATGAACCTTTGACACGTGAGAAGCTCTCTCCTGTCCTTGCTGTATTAAAAGCAAAATCAACCGATGATGGCATTGACTTAGCAAAAGCGATGGTTGAGCTGAATGGCCTTGGACACTCAGCAGCAATCCATACCCAATCCAAAGAGCTGGCTGTGCGCTTCGGTGAAGAAGTGAAAGCAATGCGGATCATCTGGAATTCTCCATCGTCATTCGGTGGTATCGGTGATGTCTACAATGCCTTCATT
>CALNCD010000238.1 GCA_937874965.1 uncultured Erysipelotrichaceae bacterium
CCGAAGATGTGAATCAATCATGGATTGAATACCTGCACTGACAAAAAAGTACTGCTGTTTCAAACGCAGAATCTTTCCTTCCTGGCTGGAATCATCCGGATAAAGAGACCGTGTGATTTCAGAGACTGCCTCCAGATAATCTGAAAACTTCATCCCTTCAGGGATGTCATCGGCCGGCTCTGACTTCCAAAGCCTCAACGTATTGGTCATTTCAGTTCCCTTGCCAACAATCGGCATATCATAAGGAACCGCTCTGACGACATGCGCATCCACATGATTGAAGCTCAGCTGATGATCATCACCTGCTACAACTTCAATTCTACCCCAGAATTTTACGTTGACCGCATGCTTGGGCTTACGGACTTCCCAGACATTGCCCAGCCGCAACCATTGGTCTGGGCGCTCAACCTGCTGTCCATTGCGGATTTCCTGGTTAAAGAATCCATAATCATAACGAATACAGTTGCCATGCCCTGGCAAAGACAATGATGCCAATGAATCCATGAAACACGCCGCCAAGCGTCCGAGTCCGCCATTCCCCAGCCCCGCATCACTTTCCAGATCCTCCAGCTCGTTGATATCAATATCCAACTCATCCAAACCCTCTTTAACCAATGGATAAATACCGAGATTCATCAGATTGCTGGTCATCAGTCGGCCGAGCAGAAACTCCATGGAAAAGTAGATCATCTGCTTTGCTTCAACCTCTTCCACTCTCTCCTTGGACTGCTTCCAATGAACTGACGCATAATCCCGTACCATATCCCCGAGAACCTGATAACGCTCTGTGATATCCGATTCTTCGATTGAACGGCCATACCCTTCGACAATCCGGTTTATAAATTCTTTCTTGAAATCAAATTTATCCTTAAACATACCTTAGCCTCCAAACAATACAGTTATTCTACCATATTTCAAATGCACTCGATAAAAAAAGAAACCCAATTCAGGATTTCTTTACAAAACAAATAAACAGCGACAAGAATTAACAGTACACCGCAAACGATGCCTGTCTCAGAAATACCTATACCAATCTGAATTCAGAGAGACGTCGCTATCAGACATCAACGGTTTCGTCGTCCAGATTCAGCAAAAAGTACTGAGCACTGAATGGGGCAATCGCGATTTCCATGGAATACAGGCTGCGCTCATGCGGAAGTTCTTGAGCATCAACCGGTGAGTAATTCAGCATGTTGCACCCATCATAGATGTCCTTCTGTGAATTCATAATCTCAATGTATCGCCCAAGCCTAGGAACACCGATCCGATAATGCTCATAGCCTCGATCAAGCATATTGAAAACACAGACAAGAACATCCGTGCCATGCTGGCGCGAAAAGGTGTAGATGGCATCTTTACTGTTATCCGGATCCAGCCAGGTAAAATCAGCATGATTCAGATCGTAGTGAAGGGCTGGATAATAGTCGTACACCTGATTGAGATCACGGAAGAATCGTTGGAACATCTGATGCTTCGGATAGTCCAGCAAGAACCAATCCATTTCCTTGTTCTCATCCCATTCCCGGAAATGCGCAATTTCATTTCCCATGAAATTCAATTTCTTTCCAGGATGAGCCATCATGTACATGTATAAAAGTTTTACCTGTGCAAACTTCTGCTCATAGCTTCCCCACATTTTATCGATGATTGCCTTTTTCCCGTGCACGACTTCATCATGCGATAACGGGAGAATAAAGGACTCCGTATAAAAATAGGCCATGCTGAAGGTCAGCTTATGGTGAGCACCGCTTCGATAAACAGGATCGAGTTCAAAATAGGAGAGGGTGTCATTCATCCAGCCCAGATCCCATTTGTAGTCAAATCCAAGACCCCCGTCAATTGTCGGTAAGGTAACCCCTTGATAATCCGAGGAATCCTCTGCAATCAGCATGACAGCAGGAAATTCAAGGGCGAGCTGGTAGTTCATCCGTTTCATGAAATACAGAGCTTCCGTATTCTCACCCCGTGACTTTTCATTGCCCCAATAAATTAAATTCGAGATGGCATCCATGCGCAACCCATCGACATGATAGAGCTTGCACCAGAAGGCCATGCTGGAAATCATAAAGCTGCGAACATACTCGCTGCTGTAGTTGAAATACGCAGTACCCCATTCCGTATATGCGTCGGATGCGATGGGGTACTCATAGAGAGCGGAACCATCAAAATTCAGGAGACCATGTGCATCTTTAACGAAATGCGAGGGGACAACATCAAGGATAACACCAAGTCCGGCCTGATGAAGCTGGTCAACGAAATCCATAAACTGTTTTGGCGTGCCGTACCGTGATGTCACAGAAAACCAGCCCGTCGCCTGGTAGCCCCAGGAACCATCAAAAGGATATTCGTTTAAAGGCATCAGTTCAACATGCGTGAATCCGAAGAATTTCATGTAGGGAATCAATTGCGCTGCAATTTCCGGATAAGTCATCCACTCATAGAAATTACGCTTCCGCCATGACCCAAGATGCAGTTCATAGATTGACATGGCTTTATCCTTGTTCTTGGTCCGTGCAGCCATCCAGGATTGATCATGCCAGTCATAGTTCAGATCACACACAATGGATGCCTGCTTTGGTCTCAGTTCATGATAAAAGCCAAACGGGTCGCTCTTGGTGAGCCATTGCCCCTCTGCTGTTTCAATCTGGTATTGATAGAGAGTCCACTCCTTGATCCCTTCAACCCAGAGTTCAAAGATACCATCATCGGTCCGATGCATGCAGAACTGATCCCCACTCCAGTCATTGAATGTACCGATTACTTTAACACATCGTGCCGCGGGTGCATACACGCGAAACATCACGCCTTCACCGCTTAGCTGGGCTCCGAAAAAACGAAAGGCATCGGATGCTCTGCCTTGAAACAAGGCTTCAAGAAAACGAGAAGTTTCCATAAGCAATCAAGCAATCCGTTGCTGGATCTCAGCGTTGATCCGATTGAATTTTGCTGTACATGCTGCTTCGCTTTCTGCTTTGATGCAGAAATAGAACTTGCATTTCGGCTCAGTGCCCGATGGACGTATCGCAACCCATGACCCATCCTCCAGAAAATACTTCAAGACATTTTCACGCGGAAAGTCCAAGGTCCAGCGTTCTTCACCCTGATGAACCCCGCTGAGGAAGTCTTCACTGGCGACAACCTTGATATCCCCAAGCTTCGTCGGCTGATTCGCTCTGAACCCATTCAAAATGGCCTGGATCTTGCTTACCCCGCTCTCGCCGGTCAACGTCAACGAAACCTGGGTCTCCAGATAAGTTCCGTACTTCGCGTATAAATCATTGAGCACATCAATCAGCGTCTTCTGAGACTGCTGGTAATACGCAGCCGCCTCTGCCAGAATCGAACACGCCTGGAAAGCGTCTTTATCCCGGACAAAAGGCTTCAAAAGATATCCGTAGCTTTCTTCATAGCCGAAAACAAACTGCTTGGACTTGGTCTGATCATAACCATCAATTTTGTTGCCGATATACTTGAAACCAGTCAACGTCTTTTCACAATCCACCCCGTAATCCCTGGCAATCACTTCCCCTAAATCCGAAGTGACCACCGTATTGAACATTACAGGATGTTCTGGCATTTCATGATGCTCTTTCAATGCTGAATAAATGTACTCCTGCAGGATTGATCCCCCCTGGTTTCCTGTGACAAACACATAGTCATGATGATGTTTGACAACAACTCCCATGCGGTCAGCATCCGGATCGGTAGAGAGAATCAGATCAGCATCCACTTTCTTCGCAAGTTCAATTGCTTTCGTATACGCTTTATGTTCTTCCGGATTAGGTGACTCCGTATGACTGAAGTCCGGATCCGGCGAACACTGTTCTTCTACCAGATACAGATCATACCCCTTTTCTTCAAGCAATGTCGCCAGCAGCGGGTAAGCCGTTCCATGCTGAGGCGTAAACACCACTTTCAATTTGCCAGGCGAAGCGACCTTCTGATAACTGATGGCTTTGACCCTGTCGGTATATTTCTGATCCAGTTCCTGATCCACAAGATGAACATATGTTTCCTGCTCTGAAGTCAATTGATAGCTCAATGTCAGTTCATCTTCTATTTCATCAATATACGCAATGACTTTCGCAATCTTATCAGGAACCAACTGACAGCCAGTCTCGTCGTAAACCTTATAACCATTGTATTCGCGCGGATTATGGCTGGCAGTAATCATAATGCCTCCCACGCAGTGCTGTTCCCGCACAGAGAAAGACAGCTCCGGCGTTGCCCTTAATGATGAGAAGATATAGGATTCAATGTTGAACGAAGCAAGATATCGTGCTGTATCCAGAGCAAATTCCCGGGAAAAATGCCGATTGTCATATGCAATGGCGACTGCCATCTTTCTTGACTTATCGCCGTATTCCAAAAGGTATTTCGCAAAGCCCCGAGTCGCCCGCCGCACAACGTATTTATTCATTCGGTTTGAGCCAGGACCAAGCAGACCTCTCATTCCCGCAGTTCCAAATTCAAGATGCTTGTATGTCGCATCCTGCTCATCGCCTTTCTTCAAGAACCCGAAGACAGCATCAATTTCAGCATCCTGTTTTCTTAAAGCTTCCCATTTAACGAGTAATTCTGACATAACATTCCTCCAGATATATAGATTTATCTTACCACAATTACCTCGAGAGAACACCGCTTTTTATACGATACCCCTTCTAATATGAAACCGTTTGCACCAAAGACGGGAAAGCTTCTTCGTCTTCATCCTGTTCTTCTCGTTCTTGGTCAGACAGCAATTTCGGTCCAAGTCATCACGATTTCCTGAATGCAGATACCCAAAAAGAAACCGATGATTACAATCGATTTCTCCTTTGTCTGATTCTTAATGAAACAACCATGAAGCGACCGGATAACCTACACAGGCCAATACAACTACACCGACGACAGCCAGCATCAATCCGTACTTCAGCATTACTTTCAGATCAACCCAACCTGATCCTGCTGCAAGTGACATCGGAATTGTTGACGGCGGTGTTGACCACGCATAGGAAGCTCCTGCTGCGATAATACAGGTTAAAGCCACAACATTGACATTTCCAACACCGATCGCAATCGGAATCAGCAATGCATAAAAGACAGTCGCCATAATAGTGCTGGAAATAAACTGCTTGAGCATAACCAGGAGCGCAGTAGCAACGAGGACAAAACCAAAGCTGGATAACCGTGACACAATCGGAGATACACTTTCGACAAGAAATGTAGTCACGCCGAGTTTGTCCTGGACAAGGGCAGCCGATAACACAAGGACAGCCGCATTGAAGATCAGCGTATTCCAAGGCACTCCTTTGGTCGATGCATCTTTGAAGTCCATAATCGGCTTGCCATCTACTTCAATGATGCACAGGACAATAACCCCTATGAAGGCAGGAATAGCATTTCCAAGACTGGATAGGTATTTACCGAATGCAGGCAAGAAATTCGATAAGGTGCCCTGCAGTATCCACAGAACGATTACTGAGACAAAGACAATTGCCGTTATTTTTTCCTGTTTGCTGATCGGTGATAGTGTTTCTCTGAGCTTTGTTGCATCGAAATTCTTCAACGGAGCAACATCCGGACGATAAATAAGCTTATAGATCACCATGAAGGCAATAAAGACCAAGAGTCCTGTGAGAATTCCGAAGATACTGTAATTCAGGACATCAATCGTAATTCCGGTATCACGTGCCAGAAACTGAATTGGTATCAAGACAATAGCATGTCCGATCGGCGTCATTGACGAGCCAATACCGACACACATCGCCAAGCCGAGAATTATCATCTGAGGAAGGCGGGTTCCTTTCTCCAATTTAAGTTCTTTGAAGATTTCTTCCGCAATAGGAATGAAGACGAGCAATGCTGCGGTCTGTGACATGAATGCTGATAAGAAAACCGAAGCAAACAGGAAGATCACAATAAAGGTCCACGGACTGCGTCGTGAATATTTATTGGAAATGCACCAGATTGCTATTCGCCTCGATAGACCTGTTTCACTCATTACAAAGCTGATCATAAAGAAGGCATAGAGGAAGGAATTTACCCAGTTCCCCAATCCATTCGCAAATATTTCAGTCGCAGTCATAATCTGGAAAGCAACAATCAAGGTCATACAAAGCAAGCTTGTCCAACCGATTCCAGCAAAGTTCCATAGCAGCAGCATTCCGATGAATATCCCGATCATCTGCATGCTGTCTGCACTCAGCATTCCTGAAACGGGTATAAATCGAAACAGAAAGATAAAGGCAAAGGAAATCAAATACATGATTTTCTTTTGGGTGATTCGCATAATTTTCTCCTTTGGCTCGTTATTTCAAAGCAACGAGCTGACGTTGATCAAGTTGTTCTCTGATTTCCTGTACCGTTAACTGATGAAGATTGAGCCTGTTTTTAAATGCATAAGCAATCAATACACCAATTGATTCACCGACATTCATCACAATCGGCATGACACGAGTTGCAGCAAAAGACTCATAATCGGTGGAGATTGCTTTCCCGACAACCGCTAAATTAATGTCTTTCTGCGGGAGACAACAACGGTATGGAATCTGATAAACCCCGTTTAACTCGATAAAATCAACCTTGTTGGTAACAGGATTGTGAACATCCACCGGATAGCATCCTGTCGCGATACAATCATCGAATGAATTCAAAGATCTCAAATCAGATAACGTTAATGTATACTCTCCCTCAATTTTGACACTATCACGTACCCCTAAAATCGGTGCAATGTTCGAAATATAGGACGTTTGCAAACCAGGAACCTTCTCTCGGATATAATCAAAGACCTCTTCAATCTGCTGACGTGTCTCTGATAATCCTCGAGAAAGCTCAGCTGGTTCAGTGTGATCAATACTCGTGCGTGTGACATTTACACTCACATCCTTGCTTGAGGGGATAGGTGAAAAAGCAAGAATATGACCACGCAGGATTTTTTTCTCAACTCCTTCCTTTATAATCGGCTGTAATCCGCCGCTATCAATCACGTTCTGCAATACCTCAACATCGACATTGGATATTCTGAATACAAGTGTTGAGACCAATAATTTATCAGTATTGATTGCCTTTGTAGAACAACCTAGATTTTTCGCAAGTTCGCAATTGCTTGTTCCATCCACAACATAAGGACTGTTCAGAACCAAATCATTCCCCATATACAATGCACATACTTCAAAAGACTGATCTTGATGCAGAGCACTGATGAATTGACAATCATAGTAAACACTAACCTCATACTTCCGTAATAAATCTTCCAGTACAAGTTTGAGAATTTCCGGGTTATACCGCAATCGATCGACCTTAATCGCCTTATTTGAAGACATAGGAAGATCAAAGTAATGCCTTGCTGCATTTCGCCGTAAGAGCTCATCAAAAATTTCCTTCTCAATTCCGCTATAAATCTCTTCCCCATGATAGGTCTGCGCATTAAACTCCGCTAATCCCGAAAGCGTTGAAATTCCACCGCTTACCGACTGCTTCTCAACAATAGCGACCCGTAACCCTTCCTTTGCTGCGCTGAGTGCACTCAAAACGCCACCAGTGCCACCCCCAACAACGACGACATCGTAATCAAACTTCATTCAATTTCCTCCTTTGACTTGTCATCTATCCATCATTCATCTATACTCATTGTATGATAGCGATTTCATCACTACAATCGATGAAATCATCAGTAATATCGTCTATATCGATAGGAGAAACCATGAATTACAATCACTTTGTTTACTTCATGTGATGCTTTTTCAATATTCATTGACATCTGCAAATTTGAAAAGCATTCTTTCCCATCTGGATTCTTTAAAGAATTAAATACAGCCCCATGAACAATATCCGTAATCTGATTCAATCGGATATACGAAAGTAGCGCCCCTTCATCCAGTAAATTTAACTCTGCGGATGTTGGCGACAGCCATTGAAACTCGTTAGAGCAA
>CALNCD010000239.1 GCA_937874965.1 uncultured Erysipelotrichaceae bacterium
ACAGCCTCCTATCTTTCTAAAATAGAAAATGCTCAAGCCAATGCGTCCTTCGAAATCCTTGAACGGATTGCTTCCTTCTATGGCGAGAATATCCTTTACTACTTTAATGAAGACCCTCAGGGATCAATCATTGTCCGGGAACCTTTGGAACCTATCGACATAGGTCTGAAAGGCGTGATCTTAAAATCCCGAAGTACGCTTCCGGAAACTCAACTTAATGTCATGACCTTCTATATCCAGCCCCAATGCGGCCGATTCGAATCTACTTTTCATCAGGGAGAGGAAATGATTTTTCTTGTCAAAGGCGAACTGATATTTACTTTTGAAGGAGAAAAACCATTGCTTCTGAAAACGGGAGACTCCCTTCACTTTCCTTCCATTAAGCCTCACCTTTGGCATAATCCCTCTACTCGCGATGTCACTGAGCTTTTTTGGGTCTATACCGGAACCGATTTCTAAGGACATTGAGAAGTCTTTATCCTTGTAATTTCAAAGACTTTGCGTTAGATTATAACTACACAAAGAAAGAGGCCTTATGAACTGGATTAAAACAGCCAGAGCCTTTAAAGCAAACGATCCTGCTGCACACTCTCTGGTCGAAATTGTCCTGCTTTATCCTGGCTACCATGCACTGGCATACTATCGGATTGCCCATCGTCTCTATCAGCTTCATTTATTTTTTCTGGCGCGTTTAATTTCACAGCTTGGGCGCTTCTTCACCCAGATTGAGATTCATCCTGGTGCTACCATCGGCAGGCAACTGGTCATCGATCACGGCAATGGTATCGTCATCGGCGAAACAGCAACCATCGGTGACAACTGTCTGCTGTACCACGGTGTAACCCTAGGCGGAACCAGTCATGGCAAAGACAAGCGTCATCCAACGTTAGGCAATCATGTCATGGTAGGTGCAGGCGCCAAGCTTTTGGGGGATATCAGGATCGGAAATAACGTTCAGGTCGGAGCAAATGCCGTTGTTATCAGTGACATTCCAGATGATGCCACAGTTGTAGGTATTCCTGGACGTATTATCAAACGGGATAAAACAGACAATTGATATGCCCGTATTTGTTCAAAAAAAGAAGCAACGCTTCTTTTTTGTCTTATTCTTCATCAAATAATGCGGTCGAGAGATAACGTTCACCTGTATCCGGTAAGACAGCAACAATCGTCTTTCCTTTATTCTCAGGACGCTTCGCCAAAGCAATCGCTGCTTTTAAGGCTGCACCCGAAGAAATCCCAACCAAGACACCGTCTGTTTTCGCAACTTCTCGAGCAAATGCGAAAGCATCATCATTGCTCACCTGGATAATTTCATCGTAAATCGCGGTATCCAGAACTGCCGGAACAAAGCCAGCACCTATTCCTTGAATTTTGTGAGGTCCGGATGCACCGCCACTCAATACTGGAGACGCTTCCGGTTCAACTGCAACAATGCTGATCCCAGGGTTCTTTTCTTTCAGATACTTTCCAGCACCGGTAATGGTACCGCCAGTTCCGACTCCCGCAACCAGGATATCGACCTGACCAGCTGTATCTTCCCAGATTTCAGGACCTGTAGTACGATAATGGGCTTCCCAGTTGGCCGGATTTTCAAATTGAGACGGGATAAAGGCCTTCTCAAAACTTGCAGCTACTTCTTCAGCTTTCGCAATTGCGCCTTTCATTCCTTTTGCACCCTCAGTTAAAACCAGTTCAGCACCATAAGCCTTCATGATCTTACGCCGTTCAATGCTCATGGTTTCCGGCATTGTGATAATAAGCCGATACCCACGCGCAGCAGCGATAGCAGCCAGACCAACACCGGTATTACCGCTCGTTGGCTCAACGATAACAACCCCTTCATGCAGCAGTCCGGCTTTTTCAGCAGCCTCAATCATCCCTAATGCAATACGGTCCTTTACACTACCAGCTGGATTCGTCCGCTCCAGCTTCCCGATGATTCGCGCATCAACCTGTTCCTTGGATTCAAGATTCACCAATTCGACTAATGGTGTTTTCCCAATTATTTCTGTAATACTCTTATAGACTGTCATATTTAGGTCCTCCTTTGACATTTTTGACATGTGCCTCGTCTTCTAATTCACACAGCAACAACATCGCATCAATGTCCAAGCAGACTCAGTCATAAAAAAAGACAATGACTGATTTCCCTTGCTGATTTTCGCTAATGGTTTCTTCATCGTTGTCTTCCTTTCTACACTTTCCATCATACATCACACGGTTGAATTGTCAACCGATGTAATCTATTCTCCAAATAACGCTGTTCTTAAAGCATTGAGTTCTTGGGCAATTCCGACAAGCTCATCCACTGTCTTTGCCTTTATATACGGAAACAGTGAGGCAATTGCCTGATTTTTACAGAACGACTCCTGTCCAAATCCTGTCCCGACGCTCAATTGAATTTCCCGCCGATTCGTCGGACACTGCACCCTGGCCACATACTCCCGATCCACTAAGCGATCCACAAGCTTGGATGCCGCGCTCTTCTTTAAGCCCAAGCGCTGACACGCCTCATTCAAGGAAGTATCAGGATGCTCAATCAAATCCAATATAAGCAAGAGCTCCGACTTATTCAAATCCATTGTTTCAGCGAGTGCTTCAACATTCTTCTCAAACCGTGATCGCAGCAATAGAAACTCTTTGAAAACGGATTGAATACTTTCATTTCGTTGCATAAAACCTCCTATTGGCGGACAAGCTTCAACCAAATGCCATTGCCATCCTGAACCATGAAACCATCCTCAACATCCCGACTCAAATACGTCGTCTGCTGCAACGATTCCCGCATTTCATCATAGTTATCGACACGAATGGAATAATAATCTATGCCTATTATATCATCCGGCAGGAAATCCTGGGCAGGACGTGCCCACGCATTCCCGGCGATATGGTGGTGATACCCATCTTTAGAAACAAACAGTGCCCCGTGGAAGCGTGTCTTCACTTCCATCCCTAATGTATCCACAAAGAATTCCTTGAACTTATCAACATTATTGACTTCCAGATGGAAATGTCCCACTTTCGTCTTGGAAGGTAACCCTTCAAAATGCTCTTCGTCGACGAGGGACAGCAAACGTTCAACATCGACACTGAAAGTTCCTGTTTCAATCGTACCATCTGCATTCACCTTCCAAAGGGACCGATCACGGTCAGCATAGATTTCAATGCCATGTCCATCGGGATCATGCATATACAACGCCTGGGAATACACGTGATCCCCAGCCCCATCTATCCCAAATCCTTTGCGCACAAAATGAATTAACAGCTGTCCCAAATCTTTTTCATCCGGAACCAAAATCGCGACATGATACAACCCCGGATAATGAATTCTGCTGGCAGTATAGGCAGGCTCATGCCGTAAAGCCACTAAAGCCTTCCCATCAATTCCTAGTGTTGCTGCAGAGGGACCCTGCGTGAGTATATCCAATCCGATAATCTCATGATAGAAATCGACTGAAGCATTAAGGTCAGAGACCTTCAATCCAACTTCTCCCAGTTGGATGGTATTGGTAAGAGTTGCCATAAATACCTTCTTTCTAGGATCATTCTATCGATAAACAGTTGAATATTCAACTGTTATGCTCATCCGATGAGATATGATAGGTTTCAGGCTCTTCAGCAGATAGGGCAACCGGTTCTTTTGTAGACTCTGCAGCTTCTAATGCTTTCACCTCGGGGGCTATATGGTCATGCTTAGGCGTAACCCAGCGGCTTGCTTTCGCAAGAAAGCGGCTGTGCTCACCCAGGTAAATCATCGCAAGCATACATCCATAACTGACTACAAAGACACTGATCAATGACTCAGAAGTCATCTGCAAGCCAATCGTCTGATAGGCCGAGTGAATGGCAGGCAATAGCAAGCTGCTTAAAACAGCGATACCGGAAGTCATGCATAGGGCACAGAGCCCTACAAACCAATACCGGTTCAATCGATCGGCAATTTGCGTGTAAAGAGCATGAATCGGCAACATCAACAGAAAAATCAGGATCATCTCAATCAGAAGCACAGACCAATGAAGCGATATCAGTTCCAATACCGAAATGCTGGCGGGCAGACCTCCGCTGCCGTTGGCTGCGTCAAACACATGGAAGGAGGCACCGTTCACGGCTGCCAGAAGAACTTGACCAACGCTCATCGAGGAGGACAGCAGCGAAGGAACCGAAAATATACAGGCAATGAGAATCACACTTACAATACCTATAGCCATCGCAATCCGTACTTGATAGAGAAAGAGCCAGAGTGCCTTCCCCAGAATAATGAATCGACGCATCAGACAACGCCAGTATCCGCTGATCCATACACTGACCAGAACCATGCCGACAAGAAAATGAAGCGGAACTCCAGCCACCGTATAAATAATATCGACTGAATCCATCGGATTGGCTAGAAAACGAGCCGAAGCCATAAGCGTTTGAATCAATGACCAGACCATCAGGATAGCACTCCAACTGAAGACATAGAGTAGAAGCCTCCTGAACTGTGTCTCGGCTGAAGCATATGATCGCGTTCTTAACCGATCGACGATCGTGCTCAGGGCATTCAGCCCAATAAGGAAGACAACCGCATAGATCCAGAAGCCAACGACAAGATAATACGATGAACCATACTGTATGATACCCAGCTGTCCAGGAGTCAGCAACTGGAAGGGACTGTTCAATGAAATGGCGCCAAAGAACCAAGAACTGAGATACGTGTTGGCATAGCCGACGACACTTAATGCTGCATTCATAAGCCATCCCCATCCGAACCAGAGTACGACTGAGCCGAAAACCATAAACCACGTCAGCGGATCTTTAAGTAAAACAGTCATTGAACGTGAATTTTCTTCTTCTTTCCCTTTTGCCACCCGTTGCATAACCCATGGGATAACAAGCAGCAGTGCAGCAAAGATCATCACAGCATTACTCAGACCGCCTGTCGTGATCGCATTCGGATTCTTGAACAGGACGAATGCTTCTGAAAATGTTCCCTCGATCGTATACCCTGAATCACTTGATCCCAGAACACTGTAAATCTCTCCTGTGCGGCTGAAGACCTGATCAATCGGCTGATTCATATAACCTGCAGAAAACGTCACAATGCCCTGCTGGACGAGATCATAAAGAAAGGATTGGCTTAAATCGACAGCGACAACCATCAGGGTCATGGAAACCGCTTCATCAGAACCAGGTACATCAATTCCAGCATTCTTGAGCGTATTGAGCGTATTAGGTGGAAGCTGCCCGTAGATATATTCATTCGCATTTTTTTGTTCAAAGCTTACCTTTCCACCCATGATTTCTGAAAGAAAAGCATTCAGAACTGAAAAATTATCGGCAAAAAACTGGAACGAGTACTCATGTGTCGCCGGATTCGATGAACTGAACTGAGTCTGATTTGCACCGTTGATGTACTGCCGGCTGTAGATATCCTGCAAATACGCATAATACTTGGTTATTTCATTTTCGGGAACTTCTGGAGCAAAACGGTAAGCCAGTTGAACTTGAGGCTGATTGTCTTTGACGTTGGCACTGACCACCAGCTTCTCGATTGCAGGATAGCGTGGATAGATAAGCGCCTCCCAGGTAATCGGCGGTTCTCCCAAAACACTCAACGTTGACTCAACTCTGGCTTGACTCAGCAGAAGACTAAGATCAGTCCCTAATTGCGAACTTGCCATTAATTTCGCAAGAATAGGCGATAAGAAATCACGTTCACTGAAATCTGCGCCGGAAATATGCAGGAATCCGACTTGAAAAGCAGAATCAACATCCGTCTCCAAGAATTTCTCAGTATTGCTGACTTCGCTGAGAAACAGCTGGAAGTCAGCGATATCCTTAAAAGGATAGCTGTAGGATAGTTCAAAACCATCGGTGCTCTCTTCACTGCTGTAGTACTTGGGAAGCAGAACATCGGTATTGAATACATACGTTTTAACAAGCGTATCAATCTGCGCGAGGGTCAAGGCCGTATTCTCCTTGGGAAGAACAATCAACGTATTCACAGTTCCTGAAAACAGACGCGGGTCATCCAGATGGATATTGGTGCTGACCGTATACGGTTTGGTGCACCCGCTTAATGTCAATAGAACCATAAGAATCAAGATACACCGTTTCAAGCCTTTACGCATCACCGTCATCCTCCTCTTTATAATGCCCGTCAAAATCATCCGGAACAGGATTCTTATCCATCAATGGCTCAGGAGGCTGAGGTACGGGATCTGTTTTCTCAGGCTGTATTCCATAGGATTCATCGCTGTAGGACAAGGTAATACCGCCATCGAACGATTCAGGTTCATCGGATCCCTCAGCCGAGGCAAGCAGTGCTTCAGTCTTTTCTGGAACAAAAATCGGTTCCATGTATGGTATCTGCAGACGATGCCACGTCAATGTTGAAGAAAACAGTGTACTGGTTCTCTCGACCAAGGGAAACCGCTGAAGCCATAGAATCAGCCAAACCCATAGAAAGGAAATCAGCAGCGTTATCGGGAATGCACTCAATTCCAGCTTGAGATTGGCAATACCAAGAATTGAAAGTCCCAGCATTTCATTTGCCCCATACAGAAGTACATTG
>CALNCD010000240.1 GCA_937874965.1 uncultured Erysipelotrichaceae bacterium
ATGGATCGGAACAGGTGTTATGGGTGCACCAATGGCAAAACACCTGGCAAAGGCAGGACATCAGGTTAATGCCTATAATCGGACCTACGTCAAAGCAAAAGCATTAGAACCTGAGATCAGAGCCTTTGAATCCCTTGAAGAATGTGTGCAGGATGTAGATGCCGTCTTCAGTATTGTCGGATACCCGAAGGATGTTGAAGAGATTTATCAGCGTATCTTCAAAGCAGTTAAAAAGGAAACTATTCTTGTTGATATGACCACATCATCCCCTACACTGGCCAAGACCCTGGCGGAACAAGCACTGGCTTCAGATTTATATATGTTGGATGCGCCTGTAACAGGCGGTGATCTCGGTGCAATCAATGCAACTCTGTCCATCATGGTCGGTGGAGACGAAACAAGTTTCAATAAACTTCGTTCCTGTTTTGAATCGCTTGGCACAACCGTAACTTATATGGGAAATAGCGGAAATGGGCAGTATACAAAGCTTGCGAATCAGGTGGTTATTGCCGGAAATATTGTGGGAATTGCTGAAGCCATCTCTTTTGCTCGTGCCCATAATCTTCCAGTTGATAGTTTTATGAGTGTTATCAATGGCGGATCAGCAGCAAGCTGGCAAGCCAAAATCAATGGACAGAAGATGATCGACGACGGTTTCAAGCCTGGGTTCTTTATTAAGCACTTTCTCAAAGACCTGCGTCTGGTTATCGATGAAAAACAAGACCTTGATCTAACAATGGTGCCGGCTGTGATTAGAATCTATGAAAAACTGGTTGACGATGGCTTGGAAAATGAAGGTACACAAGCTATTATCAAGTATTATCAATCCATAAAATAAAGCAATGTATCGAAGAGCATAATAAACCCTTCATCGGTTGTCTTCAGAACATCTTCAGTTTCAATCAGAAGATGTTTTTCTTTGGCTAATCGGATTGCCTCTTCAAAATGCACATGAATAGAAATTCCATATCGACGCAGGAATTCTTTTTTGGATATCCCCTCTTTTAATCGAAGTCCCATCATGATAAATTCAAACATCTCGTCATCGGGTGTTAAAGCCAGGTCTTCATCAAAGGATGTTTCTTTCATGTACTTGACGAAACTTGTCGTATAGGTTTGCCGATGGTGATCAACCATTTGGGAAGCACCTACACCGAGCGCATAGTAGGGCTGATAATGCCAATATACTTTGTTATGGCGGGATTCGTAGGATGGTTTCGCAAAATTTGAAATTTCGTAGTGATGATATCCCCGTTCTGTTAACATTTTAATTGCCAATAAATACATTTCGGTTTCTGTATCCTCATCGACTGTTTTAACCTTTTTTTTGCCAAAAACGGAATTATCCTCGATCGTTAAGGAATACAAACTAACATGAGTTGGATTCAAGTCAAGAACTTTATCAATTGATTCTTTGAAATCAGATAAAGTCTGATCTTGAAAGCCGTACATGAGATCCATCGAATAGTCAGAAATACCATGGTTAATCAGAACCTGTGTTGCTGCGATGACATCATCAAAAGTGTGCTGACGTCCAATTTCTTTCAAAAGCCAAGGCTGTGAACATTGAACACCCATACTGAATCTGTTAACGCCATTCGCTTTTAAAATCCCAATGGTTTCAGGGTTGATGGATTCCGGATTTCCTTCAACCGTGAATTCCGTATCTGACGTAACATGTTTGGAAAGCGCTGAAAAAAGAACAGCAAGTTGGCGTGTTGTAAGTGCAGTGGGTGTTCCTCCGCCGACGTAAAGCGTTTCAAATGTCCCATGGAATTCTTCAAGCTGCGAAACAATTTTTTCAACATACCGATCAGCACGTTCTTCATTAAAAACAAATTTAGTAAATCCGCAGTAGGCACACAAATGAGAACAGAATGGTATATGGACATAAAGTGAACCAAGGTTAGTATTCACGTTTCATAACCTCATTTGCTTTGTTTTCGATGATGGTCTTAATATTAAGCTGGTGCTTCATAGCCAAGGCAATTGCATACATCAGGACATCAGCAAGCTCTTTTTGAAAGTCATCGGGATTATTGATGGCTGCCTTCAATTCGTTTACTTCGCCCTCGAGGGCTCCAATCAAAAATTCTGTGGTATCACTCTTGTCCCATCCGAATTGCTTACGCATGGTCTCAATGATCTGAAGGATCTCTTCCATTAGTCATCATCATCCATGGATAAAACAGCCATAAATGCCTCCTGTGGAACTTCGACACTTCCGACCTGCTTCATTCGTTTTTTTCCTTCTTTTTGCTTCTCAAGAAGTTTCTTTTTCCGGGAAACATCACCGCCGTAACATTTCGCAAGG
>CALNCD010000241.1 GCA_937874965.1 uncultured Erysipelotrichaceae bacterium
CACAATGATCAAACGCAACAAAAGGAATATCATCTGTCATAAACGGATTATGAGGGTTATGGTCATAGTCCAGCGCATCATCAGTAATGCGGATTGAACTGGAGGGTGTTGGTAATGGATACAGAAAACACCCGTTGTCTTCGAGATGCTTGGTGATGGCCATGCCCAGCGGGTCAAGTCCGATATGGGTAACCAGGTGAACTTCCACATTGAGTTTCCTGAGCGCTAGCGCTATTTTAACGATTTCCGCATCACGGGTCTCAAAGGCTTCTTAGAGTTCGTCAATGCTGGGGGTGTTGTTATTATTTAAATCAAATTGAATGGTCGGGGATACATCTCCGATCAGGGCGACACTTTTCATACAGATACCTCTTTATAAGCATATCATAGAGTGCTTTGAAAATGGTATACTAATTGTGAAAAGGAAGTGTGCCATGTTTAAATACTGCGATGAGCGAAAAGTATTAAGAGACCCAGTTCATGGGTATATTCATGTTGATTATCAGGTTGTCTGGGACTGTATCAACTCTCCTGAGTTTCAACGGCTGAGACGTATCCACCAGTTCGGGGTGACCTATCAGGTTTATCATAGCGGCGAGCATTCGCGGTTTGGCCATTCTCTGGGCGTATATGAAATTGCCAGGCGAATGATGGCGGAGGTAAAGGGTCTTGACGAGCTTCTGAGTGAAGATGAGAAAGTTGCCACGCTCTTGGCAGCCCTGCTCCATGATTTGGGTCATGGGCCGTTTTCCCATGCGTTTGAAAGCATTACAAAGATCAGCCATGAAGTCTTTACCGATCGCTATCTTCTGGAAAATACGGCTGTCCACCGTATTCTCGAAAATGCTGAACCGGGATTATCCAGAACCGTCAGCGATATCGTGGCCCACCGACATTCCAATCCTTTGCTGACGCAGATTGTTTCCAGCCAGATTGATGCAGACCGTATGGATTATCTCTTACGGGATTCGTATTGTTCAGGGGTTCGGTATGGCGAGTTTGATTTGGAACGGATTCTGAGGACGTTGCGCATCCGGGATCAGAAGCTTGTCATCAAAGAGAGCGGTGTCAATGCAGTTGAAGACTACATTATGGCGCGTTATCACATGTACTGGCAGGTGTATTACCATCCGACCGGTTTAAGCATTGAAACCATGATCAAGAAGTTCTTCCAACGGATGCGGGATTGCTACAAGAAGGGTGAGCTGGATCTTTTTGAGAAGACGCCTTTCTTCCTGCCGTTCCTCTCTGGAAAAGATATCGCGCTTCAAGCCCACTTTGATCTGGATGAAAATACCTGTATGTATGGGGTCAGCGTGATGATATTGAGTGAAGATCCAATTCTGAAGGATCTCGCCTATCGGATTCTGAATCGGGTTCCTTTCAAGTATGCCAGCATTACTTCGGATGAGGAGATTGAGGTCAAGCAGCACCAGCTGCGTGAAGAGGGTTATGATTTACGGTATTATTTTGATGTGACAACAACCGAGCAACGGCCTTATAATCCTTATCAGAATGACAGTTCTTCATTAATCTATGTCTTGATGGAAGATGGATCATTGGTGGAGTTATCCTTGAATTCAGTCATTGTCGGTGCTATTGTGAAGGGGCAAAGCAAGGAAGTCCATAAGATGTTCTTCCCTGCAGGAAGGAGCCATTCATGACACGTCAAGAATACATTACACGAAGAGCACGTCTAGCTCAAGCATTGCCTGAGGGCAGCATGAGCTTCTTTTTCGCGGGGAATCCCGTCCGTAAAAGCGCTGATACCGACTATCCGTTCTATGTGAACCGGAATTATTATTACCTGACAGGTATAAAGGATCCAGGAACCGTTCTTGTGCTTGTTAAAACAGCGAAGTCTGTTCGGGAATATCTCTTTATCAATCCGATTGATGAACAGATGGAGAAATGGGTCGGAAAGAGCATCCGGCCGAGCGAAGCGATGGAAATCAGCGGAATCCATGCCATTCAGTTCTTGGATAGCTTTCATTCCTTTATCTCGAGGAATCTGCCGTTAATGAAGATCACTCAGCTGGGAATCGATAATGATCCCTCGGTTCCAGGAAGCCGTTTACTTGAAGCCGATGTGTTTGCAAAGACAATCCGCAAGCAGTACAGTGCTTATCCGATCTTTAATACCTATTCGCTGGTCGCAGGGTTAAGAACTCTTAAAAGTGAAGCTGAAGTGGATGCTATCCGCTATGCCTGCGAAAAAACGGATCTGGCTATCCAGGAAATGCTGAAAGTTACCCGACCAGGGGGAAATGAGCGGGAATTACAGGCGGCATTTGATTATGCCTTAGCAAAAGAGGGGGGACGGGAAATGTTTGAATCCATCGTGGCTGCAGGAGCGAATGGATGTGTCCTGCACTACGTTGCGAATGATCAGCCTCTGCATGATCAGGAACTGGTTCTCTTTGATTTAGGGGGTTGTTACAACGAATACGGTGCTGATATCTCCCAGACCTACCCGGTTAACGGAACATTCACACCTCGCCAGAAAGAAGTGTACACGGTGGTTCTGGATTGTTTTAAAGCGATAAGCGCTGCCACGAAGCCAGGGGTAAGTATGGCTGAGCTGAATCGCTTGGCGAATGATATACTGGGAGAAGGCTGTGTCAAGCTCGGCCTGATTGATGACAAGCTTAAGGTAAGGCAGTATTATTTCCACGGTATCGGTCATTCATTAGGGCTGGATACCCATGATATCGGATTTACGGAAGAGACGGTATTAGCACCCGGATGCGTTGTAACCAATGAACCGGGTCTGTATATTGAAGAGGAGAAAATCGGCATCCGGATTGAGACGGATCTGCTTGTTACCGAAACCGGGTGTGTTGATTTGGCGCCTTCAATAAAACGAGAAATATCACAAATTGAAGAGTTAATGCGAAGTTTGCGATAGTCAGATATTTATTGTGTAAAATAAGTGTTAAATGATAGACTTTATCTGATTTTATGCTATTATATTTCCATATCTTGAAAGGAAAAGATTTATGGAAAAGTTCATTGAAAGTTTTACGAAGTCACTTTCACAGTTTGCTGACTTTAAGGGGAGAACAGGCCGGATGGAATTCTGGTATGCTTTTGCAGGATACCTGGCTATTTATGTCCTTGCATCAATTTTGTCTTATATTCCAGTTATCGGTTTTATCGCATACTTGGCTTATCTCGCTGCTTTGATTCCAACTGCGGCATTGTTTTGGAGAAGAATGCATGACATCGGAAAATCAGGTCTCTTCTCATTGATTCCTCTGTATGATCTGTATTTGGCTTTTCAGGTCGGCGAAAGCACAGAGAATGCTTACGGGCCAGCTGTAAAGCAAGACT
>CALNCD010000242.1 GCA_937874965.1 uncultured Erysipelotrichaceae bacterium
AAAGTGCATTTCCGAAACATTATCTGCAACTTGATTGAGAATGCAATCAAATACGGTTATCATGACCGGGATTTTCTACGTGTCAGGATTGTATTCAAACGGATCGAACAGCAGCTGCTGATTGATGTTGAAAATACAGGCAGTCCGATTCCGGAACGTCAGATTGCTGCGATCAAGGCGTCTTTCACATCCACGTATCCTCAGCATTCCTATGGCTTATACAGCATTCATCAACGTTTGAAACTGATTTATGGAGGACGAAGCAAAATGACGATACTCAGCAATGATACGGTAACCAGGATTTCAATTGTCATCGATTTGGAGCATCACCATGCTTAAGGTGTGCATTATTGAAGATGAGCAGATTATCCGGAAAGGACTGATTGCTTCCATTGACTGGCAAAGCCTGGACTGCAAAGTTGTAGGAGAAGCGCAGAACGGCGAAGAAGGAATCAAGGTTATCGATCGCTGCAAACCGGATATCATTCTGCTGGATGTCAATATGCCGAAGCTGAATGGTCTGGATATGCTGGAACAACTCCCTGTGAATACCTATGATGTGGTTATCCTCAGCGGGCATAATGAATTTCAGTATGCCAAGCAAGCCATGAAGCATGGTGTGATTGATTACCTGCTTAAACCGATTGATCCCGCGGAACTTGGTGATGTCATTGCGAAAATACAGCGTAAGCATTCTCGGAACAGCCATGACCATCCATATCATCTCATTGACGGCAATCCGCAAATCGATTCAGTCACCGTGAGTCGGGCTTTGCGCTATATTCAAGAACACTATGCTCAAAAAATAACGCTTGCGAATGTTTCAACTGCCATTGAACGAAGCACGACAATGATCAATCTACGCTTCAAAGAGGAATTGAATATGACTTTCAATGATTACCTGACGAAGTTCCGGCTGCAGAAAGCCATTGAGCTCATCGCCGGCCTGGATCGTCCGTTGTATGAAATCGCGACCCAAGTGGGTTTCAGAGATTACAAGTACTTTAATTCAGTCTTTAAGAAAATTGTCAGGGTTTCTCCTAAGATGGTGCAGATTTATTTCACACGGCTCGAGCAGAATGACAACTAAAAAAACGCCGCGGCGTTTAGAAAGTAATTTCGATGCGTTTGAGTTCCGGGTTGATGAAACTGCGGATAAAGGCATAGATGCGGGCATTTTTAGTATAAATAGTGCTCTCGACAGCAATGATGGGTGTATTCAGTTTAAGATGCAGGAAACTGGCATATTGGACTGGAACCGTCGTTGGGATATACGCTTGCTTGATTGATCCGGATTCAATGATACCGGACATGTCCATTAATCGATTGATGTTGCTCAGTTCACTCTCATCGATCATTGCCCGTACGATGTAGATTTCATCCACGGACTCCGCAACCTTATCCTCTTGGTTTAATTTAACAATACGAATAAATTGGTCCTGCTTGCGCAGTTCCAGTTTTTCTTCGATGTCCTGATTATCGCTTTTCAGATCAAAGTACAGGACCCGGTGTTCTTTCATATGGTCTGAACTGGATTGCAGGGTAGGTGCATGTTTATGCAGACGTTGATCCGAAACGAATGTCCCTCGATTGCCGTCCCGGTAGAGTAATCCCTGTTCAACCAGTTTGCGGACTGCCTTCCGGACAGTCATCCGGCTGGCATGGTATTTTTCTGAGAGTTCCCGCTCTGAAAGAATAGCGGTATTCGCAGGTGTATTTTTGATTTCATTACGCAATGAATCGATGATTTGCTGGTAGATAGGTTGTTCCATGGCAGTATCCTTTCCACCTTATTATAACGGATTTATTGCGTTTAAACTAGAAAAAAGACGTCGGCTGACGTCTAATCTTTCAGGAGCTGGAAAGCAACCCAAGGCTGAACAAATTCAAGAAGAATCTGTTCATTATCATTCAGATGACCGATGCGGTTTTTACGGCCGTCATTCTCCATGTCATCAAGAATAACGTGCAGCTCGCCCTTGTAGCGACCATAGCCGTTATTGAGGATAACGATATCGCCTCGTTTGAGCGGATCGGTATCATGGGCAGGAATATCGGCAGAGGCATAGGCAATACGCGACATGGTTGAACGACCCATATAGCGGCTCATGTCGCCGCGGATGATGTGGTTGAAATTCAAGGCGATATCCATTTCAACGGCACTGGCAGCTGGTTCAAAGTCAACTCTGAATGTAAGTTTCCCTGGATGGATCGAACTGAGCCGCTCCAGTTCTTCATCACTGGCATAAGCGTTGGCAATCAGGATATCATCAACCGCTTCAGTAGCGTATAAATGACGTGCTTGCAGATCAATCGGCAAGTGACGATGCATTTCCAAGGTGCATAGGCCCTCATCAATCGGCCAAGGGCCGAAGGTATTCTTTTCCTGACTGGAAACAAAGGCGGCGACTTTGAGGTTATGTGCTTTCATCGCTGTGCTTGTTTCCATGAAGAGTGCATAATCCAGGCCGGTGTATTTCTGCGGATAGAAATTGTGACAGGTAATCAGATTATCTTTGTAAGGCCTGTAACTCAGGATGTTATCCACATATTTTGTCGGCTGGCTGGCATTGATTTCAATTTTCAGACCTTGAGGATTGCGCGTCATCATTGCTTCCTTCTGTCCATCAAACCCTTCATCCAGACGGATGCCGTCCGCATGAAGCTCTTTAAAGAAGGAAAGATCATCATAGGAAATATTCAGTTTCTGAAAGACAGAAGGGGCAACATCAAAAATGACTTCAAATCCGAGTTGATGAGCGCGCTGATTGATCTGAGCGAAGGTATCCTTGAGTGCATCAACATCTTCATTGACGCTCAGCAGGCAAGTGAATACGCGGCTGAATCCCAGGGTTGCTGCTTTTTCCAAGTAGGCGATATCACGCTCCGGCGTCGAGTGTTCCGGGTAAATAGAAAGTCCTAATCGTGGCATTGGGTCTCCTTCAGATAGATCTCGATTTGGCTTAAGATCTGTTGAATCCGTCTGGTATCTTTGCGAACATACAGTTTACTCATCCATTTATGATTCAGACTGGTCAGCTTGGATGCAGATTCAAACTGTTCATGATAGGTTACTTCAATTGATTCCGGGCTGATTTCCTCAATCCCATACGATAAGCTATTCACGCCTTGATTGCTGGAAAAGGTCGCCGTATAGTTCGTGTTTTCAATCAGATGTTTGACATGGACAGTCACAGACCCTTTGCTGGATAGCTTGGTGCGCAGGACTTTTGTATATTCAAGACCTTCTTTGATGTCGTCCTTGCTGCCTTCTGGGTGGGCTTGCAGGTAGTCCTGGGTCAGCGAATCGACAAGATACTGATAAAAGACGGC
>CALNCD010000243.1 GCA_937874965.1 uncultured Erysipelotrichaceae bacterium
TGCTTTGTTCAAACAATCTCTTCAGCAAGGATATTTTACTGGAAGAACTTTATCGCTTCAGTCCATCCCCTGAAATTCGAACGTGGATGACTTCTGCGGTGGGGATTGCCCGCATGCTGGTCTCTGTTGGGTCCAGACCCCTCTTGAATAATCCTGATGATGTGGAAATCAATTTGACTAATTTCAAAATTGAAGTTGAAGCAGGCGCTCTTGTCGATCCCCTTGCTGTTCCAGAATTCCAGGGTGTTCCAGATATCCGTCAAAGCTATTTTCTGAAACTGTATCTCATCAATGCGCCATTGTTTTATCTGGCCATTCGCGGTCTTGCGAAGGGCTACACCCTGATGAATGAAGTCATACAGGATCAAGGATTACTCGAACTCATCCGGCTGACGCGATTGGAAATTGAAGCGGCCCTGCTTAATGAATTCAGGCTGGATCCCTTGGCGGTTCGTACGCTTTCTGATCAGGGATTCCAGAAATTACTGCTTCCCAGTGATGAAAAACTAAGCCGGCTGACCAAGCGGACTTCGGATAAGCTTACCCGGGATGAGCGGATTATGGGGCCGGCATTGCTGGCGCTGAAACATGGTGTATCCCCAGACCTTTGTACTCGGAATATTGCTGCTTTTCTTGATCTTGCTGAAGTCGGGGTCGGGACATTGGAGCGAAACGATGCTTTGATTCGAGAAGGACGGATGGGGTATCTTACACGAAAATGTGGACTGACATCTGAAGAAATCCGATGGTTTACACCCCGTCTTGAAAAGCGGGTTTACTAAAAAAATAATCTTGATCTGCTTTTCTTTGATTTATGAGATTAACACAACGCTAACGTTGTCTTCACTCAGTGTTCATCAAGTCACGTTATGATAGACCTGTGATGTGGGAAACCCATTGCTTGATGAACGATTGGCTGCCTAATTGGCGTGAAATACGGTATTTCCAGATAAGGACGATCAATATCCTCCTAGCTTAAAGTGTATACTGGTGTCTTTATTCGAGAAATATCTTTAAAACTACAGGGAATGCTGCCCCTGTAGTTTTTGTGTTCATCTTGAAACCCGTGCTTTCCTCAGGTATGATGAGAAAGGAAGGAGCCGATGATGAACCATATACTTACGACTGAACGTTTGGAGATCCGCTTGCTCCAGGATTGTGATTTCAACGATATCGTTGAAATTCATAGGATTCCAGAAGTGACGCGGTACATGCTTCATGAGCCATGGACTGCTGCTGATGCAGAAATACGGTTTCAGGCAATGAAGCGTAACGATAAGATGATTCCTGAGAAAGGGCTGTGCTTCGGCGTGGTTTTCCAGGAGCGGGTGATCGGCGATGTCTCATTTTGGTTTACGGAAATGCAGCAAACGGTTGAAATAGGATATGCATTTCATCCGGAATACAGTGGACGAGGACTTGCCAGTGAAGCTGTTTCTGCTTTGATTCACCATATCTTTGATAATTATCCGATCCACCGTCTTCAAGCTAATGTGGATGGTCGCAATCGTAAGTCAATGGCTTTATGCAAGCGGGCGGGTATGCGTCAGGAAGCGTATTTCATTTCTGATTTCTGGTATAAAGGCAAATGGAGTGATAGTGCAGTTTTCGGGCTATTGCGTGAAGAAGTTCTTGAAAAGAAAGAGTCTGAAGATCTAAGACAAGGGAATGGAGTATAGTTATGAAACCATGTGTTCTATTCGTGATCATCGAACCTTACGCGGATTGGGAGAGTGCTTTTCTTTCATCAGCGATACAGGAATTAGGTGATCAGCAAATTGAGGTAAAAACAGTCAGTCTCGATACAAAACCGGTAAAGACAATCGGCGGCTTTACAACATTGCCGGATTATCGGATCGAGGAGAGCCCTGACGGCTTTCTGGCCGTCATTCTGGTTGGCGGTGACAGCTGGAAGCGTCCGGAAGCTCAACGGGTTATTCCTTTGCTGGATAAGGCAGTTAAGCACTCACGTGTGATCGGCGGTATCTGTGCAGGATCGGAGTTCCTCGCAGCGAATGGCTATGTCAACGCAGTAAACCACACATCCAATGGGTTGGAAAGTATTCGAGAATGGAATCCGAATAAATACACCAATGCCGCCAATTATCTGAATCAGCAATCCGTTCGGGATGGGCTATTCGTGACAGCAAATGGAACAGCGTCTTTGGATTTTACTCGGGATGTGCTTCTGGCATTGGCTGTTTTTCCTGAAGCAAGCATTGACGAATGGTATGAATTTGAGAAACTCGGGTATGTTGAAATGGTGAAAGGACAGGGTTAATGAGGGGAGGGACTCGCTTAAGGGCTTGGAACTCCTTGGCAATCCATGTATAATGATTGAAAGAGGTGAGTAAGTGAAACAGCATCTAATCAAACTGCGTAAGAATGATGATTTGCGTCAGGAAATAGAGTCTTATTGCCGGCGTGAACAAGTCAAGGCCGCTTATATCGGAACGTGTGTCGGAAGCCTGCAGAATGTCCGTTTACGTAAAGGAAGTACCAAAAGTACCTGCACGATTGAGGGTCCTTTTGAAATCTGTGCGCTATCCGGTACATTGTCCACCAGTGAATCCCATCTTCATATTTCGATCAGTGACGAAGATTACCAAGTTTTGGGGGGACACCTCATTTATGGAACGCTCGTCTTGAATACAGCTGAAATCGTGATTGTTGAACTGGATTATTATGAAATTATCCGTGACCGCAGCGAAGGCAACGATTATAAAGAATTGAAGATTACCAAGATGGAAGGAGGCAATTAGCCTCTTTTCATTGACATGACCTCTATAATTTTATACAATTCTTTTGCGACTTCTTGAGTATATGAAAGTTAGCGCATTATGCCGATTTAGCTCCAACGGTAGAGCATTCCATTCGTAATGGAGAGGTTATCAGTTCGAATCTGATAATCGGCACCAGTAATAGAAACGACCCTCTGATCAGAGGGTTTTATTATATCGTAACGGAAAATCCTCCCATTTGAAATCATGGGATTCAGGATTGTTGCTGGATAGATCAAAAATACTTTGGGTTTCCCTTTTTCTTGTAAAGTTTTGAGGGGTTAATCGTTATTTCAACACATTAAAAAGAAGATGCATGAAAACAGGCATCTTCTGGATAATCTATTGGATGTTTGTCTTTTTCTGGTCGTTTGTTTATTTTAGAGTTCCGACACTGGCACTGTAGAGAATGTATTCATTCTGAGCGTCCAATTCAAAATATGGATCAACCAGTTTCTGATCATAGGCTCCGATACCGCAGCTTCCCAAGCCGATTGAATGGGCGCCGAGATAGAGGTTTTCGCCAACGTGGCCGATATCCACCAAGGCAATCCGATGGGCATAGATGTCATAACGCCATTCAGCGCGGTAAGGGATAATGCTCCAGAAGAAACCGACCGATCCTTTCGCTGTCCACGTCTGTTTACAAAATAGCTGATCAAGCATTACAGCAGGATGTTCTTCCGGGTGGAGATATTCCAAAGAATGCTGTTCAGGAAGATAGTGGTATGCGCCTGGTTCGAGTGTCTCAACATTCGCAATCAGCAAATAGGTTTCGAACTCGTGACGAGCGCCTCCGCAAGGAACATTGCGGATCGTTGCATAGTTTTTTCCTCGAATTTCCTTTACGCCTTGTGTCACCCAAAGCAAATAGGATAATTCCAGCAGCGTCATTGCTGTCTGCTTGAAGACGCGATCGCTTTTGCGGGTCTCAATTAAAGTCAGAACATCTCCTGAAATGGGCAAATCCCTGTAGTTCGTAGGCAATTGGATAACGGCATGATCTGCACGTGCTTCTTTGTATAAAGGGGGCTGAGGCTTGCGAAGCTGCTGGTCGGTCTCAAATTCCTCTTCACTCTCAATGTGCTTGAGGAATTCCCGGTTTTCTAGAATCTGTTGATGTCTGCTTGTTTCACTCATGATTAACCTCCGTTTGTGAGATTATACCATAAGAAAAGAACTTCTGAATTCAGAAGTTCTATAATTGCTTTATACCTCTGCAATACGTCTGAATGACATCAAAATCATCATCCAGAACAA
>CALNCD010000244.1 GCA_937874965.1 uncultured Erysipelotrichaceae bacterium
CTTTGAAACAATTCTTTGCCGTTATCTTCTATGCATTTGATCTGACTTAAGTCAGAAATGTGTGTCCTTGGTCATTCCTTTTTCTTTGATGGTTCTGCTTCAGCTGGATCGATGACTTGTTTCAACAGTTGATATAAGGCCGTCGCATCATCCAAGGATAGGCTCAGGGAGTGTTGCAGTTGCTGAGGAATCTGGACTGCCTGTGATTTCAATGCCAGTCCTTTTTCAGTTAAGTCGACATCCACCTGCCGTTCATCGTCGGATGAGCGGGAACGATGAAGCAGTTCTTTCTCCTCTAATCGTTTCAACAAAGGTGTCAATGTTCCGGAATCAAGGTTCAACAGGTCTCCTAGTGCTTTCATGCTTAAAGGATGATGTTCCCATAGCGCCAGCAAGGTGATGTACTGGGTATAGGTCAAATTCAAGGGTTCGAGCAGAGGTTTGTACGCGTGGATAATGGCTTTAGATGCTGAATATAGGGCAAAACATAATTGATTCTCAAGTTTTAAAGATGAATCATTCATCATGAGCCACACTGACAAGCTTCTTGATGATCGGGCTAAGCGATTGCGGTGTTTTGGTGGAGGCATAGCGGGCTATGACTTCTCCGTCACGGCCAATCAGGAATTTAGTGAAATTCCATTTTATCCCTGAACCGCCTACTCCTTTTTTCTGGGACTTCAACCAAGTGTACTTTGCTGTTCTCCATTGACGTCAATCTTATCGAATTGCTTGAATGTGACCCCGTATCGTCCGGTGCAGATAGCGCCGATCTCTTCGTTGGTTCCAGGCGCTTGATGGCCGAATTGATTGCATGGGAAATCGAGGATTTCAAATCCTTGATCGTTGTAGGTCTCATATAATGCCTGGAGTTCGGTGTACTGTGGTGTGAAGCCGCATTCTGTGGCGGTATTCACAACGAGAAGCACCTTTCCTTGGTACTCGGCGAGGGAAACCGGCTGTTCTTTCGCATCCTTCACTGTAAAGTCATAAATGGTCATAAGAGCAATCTCCTTTTTAGTTGTTCGCTATTTAATTGTGTACAATCGTATTATGAACCTTTTTCCCTTGCGATACAAGTGTTTTATCAAAAAGTTTGACTTTGGATCGGGGATGGCTAAACCAGCCTAAGAATGGTATTGTTTGGATAATAAGAAAGAAAATTCTAGGAAGAAGTGGATCGTGGGACAAGGGTACATTGTGAATTGTTTATTGGGAACCGGATCAGTGCAGATCCGGAGCCAACATTGTTTAACAGTCTTGAAGTGTACGGGTTGTTGAATCGGGATTTCTGGCGGTCACCCTATCTTCCGATCAGTGCCATTACGATTGCCCAGATGGCTGAACCAGATGAGTATGAGGCGGCTGCGGATCGCATAGGTATGCTCTACATCAAGTTGAAGGCTGACCTGGCTCAATCCCGTATGATTATCCTGGCCGTGATTGACCGTTACCGACTGCTGATACTGTATACTCATCTTTTTCCGGATATCAAGAATACGGCGTTCCGATTCAGGAATCCCGACGCTTTTGAATTTGATTATGATCTGATCCAGGGTTCCGTTCAGAATCCTGGTCAGCTGACAGAGTCAGGAGACAGACCTTGAACGGATTGTTATGCTCTGGGACAGCTGCACTAAAAAAGCCCGGAAAAGGGCTTTTTGATCGTCTATAGGGTAACTATCGAGAATCAGCTGCGTTGGCAATGAAATGTTCAAGCTGTTTCAAAGCAATCGCATGGCCATAGGTTGAGGTCAATTGCATCATCGCATTGAAACGATAGGTCGGAACTGCTTCCAGATCAAGGGAATCCCAGGCCAAGGCGTTATTGGCCTTCATGGCTTGCGTATAGGTTCCTTCAATAATAGCCCGCTTGAAATCCGTGCTGCTACCTCCAGAAGCTTCAACGTCGTCACCGATCAGATCCATATCTTCCAGGGATATTCCTTCTTTGAAGACATGATTGTAGACCCTTCTGCTATAGCCGAAGAAATCTTTGCCGATAGCCATGAGATAGAGGAGTCCTTGGATTGCGACATAACTCGGGGAATCCGTCTGCGGGTAATCAAAGGGCAATCCCAGTTCATCCAGATGCGGTTTCAGATCCTTGTACCAATCTGCATATGAATAATCACTCTGTGTGTCCTCATCATCATCGCTCAGGCTGCAGGCGGTGCCGTTTTCTCCATAAGGATTGATTTCAACCGGGACAGGTTTCAGGATAATTTCCGGATAGTTTTGCAGGATGGCTTCCAGCTGGTGAATTCCCAGATAACAATACGGACAGACATAATCAAAGAACACTTGCAGTTCCATAGGTTTCCTCCTCAACGGTCGATACCGACACGTAACTACTCTTATGGTAGGGGAGGAAGGGTCTAAGGTCAAGCAGATGGCTCACCCTGCAACCGAATCAGCAGGCTGAAAGTAAGTGGATAGCCTTTCATTAAGTGCTGTTTCTGTGCCATGAATATAATCTATGTTCTTGAAAACGCATACATTAATACAATCTTTCCAGGTCAGTGACGTGAGATTGTATTTTTAGTTTGCCTCTGTTGCTTCTATAATGGAAGCATAGCTAGCTATTGCTTGATCAGTGAAAGGAGTTTTTGCTTTATGTCAAGGAAATTGAAGATTGTCGTTGCATGCGGGAGCGGGGTGGCGACATCAACACTTGCATCAAAAACTGTGGAAGAGGTTTGTAAGGCATTCAAGGTTGAAGCATCGATAGAAACATGCAGCATGCGAAGTATTGTTGACAGTTCACAAGGTGCCGATGTTGTTTTGACGACGAACAAGTATGACAAGGAATTGGGGTGTCCGATCATGAGTGTTACGTCATTTATTACCGGGATCAATGTTGAGAAAACGAAGCAGGATCTTGGTAGGTTGTTGCAGAACATAGCGAACAGTTAGGAGGAAACATGCAACAGATAGGAGAAGTCGTTCAATCGATATTGGGTGTAGGGGCAGTAGCCATCCTCCCCATCATGATTTTGATTTTAGGGGTATTCTTCAGAATGAAATTCATGAATGCTCTGAAAGCAGGTTTATTGGTTGGTATTGGTTTTCAAGGGGTTAAACTCGTCGTCAGTTTTTTAGTTACAACACTGAATCCGGTGATTCAGCATTACGCTGCGTCAGGAAGCGGATTTACGATTATTGATGTGGGCTGGGAAACCTTGTCTGCTGCCGCTTGGGCAACCAAGTTCGCGGCCATTTTCGTTCCGGCAGGCTTGATCCTGAACTTTGTCCTGATCCGATTCAAATGGATTAAGACCTTGAATGTTGATGTCTGGAATTATTGGCATCTTTTAAAGTCAGCTGCAATTCTGTCACTGATTCTGATGCTGATGGGCATTACCGGCATTGCCAATTATGCCATTAGTTTTGTATTCGGGTTGATCCTTACTGTTTTGATTGAAAAGGTCGGAGATCTGATTGCGCCGTACTGGCAGAAATATTTCGGCTTGGAAGGTACGACGTGCACAACAATTCTGCAGTTGGCAGGAACACTGCCGATTGCTATAGTCGTGGATAAAGTGATTGACAAGATTCCTGGTATCAATAAGATCAATGTCTCTTATGAAGCAGTGGGTGAGCGGATCGGCGAGTTTGCCAATCCAACCATTATAGGGGCAATTCTCGGAGCATTTCTAGGAATCCTGACGGGGCAAAGCATTGCTGTCATCATTCAGATCGCCGTCGGTTTGGCTGCAGCCATTACGTTGACACCGCGGATGGTCAAACTGTTCATGGAAGGAATCAGTCCGATCAGTACAGCGGCTCGAGACTACATGATCAAGCGGTTGGGGCCAGATGCGCAGTTTAATATTGGTGTTGATATTGCCTTAGGTGTCGGTGATCAGACAGTTATTACAGCATCGGCCATCATGATTCCGATCAGTATCCTGATTGCTTTCATTTTCCCGGGGAATAAGTTCTTTCCGGTAGCATTCTTCGGTTCTTCGCTCTTGTATGCGATGGCAACGATCTCCATGGTCACCAAAGGAAATATCTTCAGGTCCCTGATCTGCGGTGCCCTCTACATGTGCTTCTGTTTCTTTGCCTTTAACTTCACAGCACCCTTGGCAACTCAGTTTGTAGCCAGTTCAGGGGTGATTGAAGTAGCGGCAGGTTCAATGGTCAATGCGGGAGGCATGAATAATTTTGTGGATATGCTGCTTGCTTTATTGGCAGTTATGGTTATTTAGAAAGAAGGTTTGAATGTATGATTAGCGGATTGATCACGCCGATTGTGACCCCGTTTCATCGGGATGCTGCACAGACAATCAATTACGAAGGAACAAAGCAACTCATTGAGTATGTGATTAG
>CALNCD010000245.1 GCA_937874965.1 uncultured Erysipelotrichaceae bacterium
TGCTGGAGAAAGCGTATGTCTATGTTCACTTGAATTTCGACACGGATACAACCAACGCGACATATCAGGCGTACAATGAACGGATTATGGCCCTGTATGGGAAGGTGATCTCCAGTTTTTCATTCTACAGCGTAGAATTGATGGCTGCAGATGAAACATTGATTAAATCCTACCTTAGCGAATTTCCTCCGTTGCAGATCTATGCTCACGATTTTGAAAAGCTCTTCAAGCATCGGGCGCATATTCTCTCTCAGCCGGAAGAGAAAATTCTGGCGGAAGCAAGCACTGTTCTGGAATCCAGTGAAAATACATTCGGATTATTGAATAATGCAGATTTGGTCTTCAAGGATATTACCGGTGAAGATGGCGAACCGATTCAGGTGACGCATGGCCGTTATGGCCTTCTGATTGAAAACCGTAATCGTTCTATTCGTGAAGCAGCGTTCCAATCGGTTTATCAGACATATATGGGTTTGAAGAATACCTTTGCGTCCACACTGGGAGGAAATATCAAGAAAGACAATTTCAATGCCCGTGTTCGTCATTATGAAAGTGCGCGTCAAGCGGCATTATCCAATAATGACATTCCTGAGTCCGTCTATGATTCCCTTATTGATGCAGTCCACCAGAAACTCGGGTTACTCCACCGCTATACCGCTTTGCGTAAGCACATCCTGAATCTTGAAGAATTGCATATGTATGATCTCTACACCCCTTTGGTGGAGAATGTTGATCTGCACTATACATTTGAGGAAGCCAAGGCGCTGACCCTGAAGGCTCTTGCGCCATTAGGTGAGGAGTATGTGGGAATACTGAAGCAAGCTTTTGAATCCCGCTGGATTGATGTTTATGAGAATGTCGGGAAGCGAAGTGGTGCGTATTCTTCTGGAACATATTCCACAAATCCTTATATCCTCTTGAATTGGCAGGATAACCTGGATAATGTCTATACTTTGGTCCATGAACTGGGTCATAGTCTGCACAGTTACTATACCCGTAAGAATCAACCGTATGTCTATGGGAATTATTCAATTTTTGTCGCTGAGATTGCTTCAACGACGAATGAAAACCTGTTGACAGATTATCTTCTGAAGCATGAACATGATCCGAAGGTACGGGCCTATATCCTGAATCACTATCTGGATGGTGTGAAGGGTACAATTTTCAGACAGACTCAGTTTGCCGAGTTTGAGCACCTCATCCATGTCAGTGAACAGGAAGGGATTGCTCTTACGGCGGATTATCTGACTACTCAGTATTTTGAACTTAATAAAGCCTACTACGGGGATGCTTTGACCTATGATGAGGAAATCGGCTATGAATGGTCGCGGATTCCGCATTTCTACTATAATTACTATGTCTATCAATATGCGACGGGATTCTCGGCAGCAAGTGCCTTGGCGCATAAGATACTGACCGAGGGTGAAGCCGCGGTTGACGGTTATTTGAACTACTTGAAGAGCGGGTGTTCCGACTATCCGATTGATGTCATCAAGCGGGCAGGGGTCGATATGACTACGAATCAACCTGTTTTGGATACCATGGCCGTCTTTGAAGAACGGTTGAACGAACTTGAAGAATTACTGCTGAAATAAGGAGCCATCCAGCTCCTTTTTTTATGCTCGGTGCAGATTGACAGTCGAGCTTGAACGCAGTATATTGATATTGACCGAATCGGTCAATGGAGGGAAACGTGCGTGAACAATTAAATCCGCAAACACGGATGATGGATGCTGGCTATCGTGTATTCGGCACTCATCGTTACCGGAAAGCATCGATCAGTGAGATTGCGATGCTCGCCAGCGTGTCGAAAGCATCAGTGTTTCACTATTTTAAAACAAAAAAGGGATTGTATCTGGCCTTGCTGGAAAATGCTGGTTTGGTATTACTCGATGCTATTCAGCAGGGATTTGATGATTCTGTTCATGGCTTTTTTGATCGGATTCGTCAGTCCACGGCCATCAAGATGCGGGTTTTGTCCGTTTACCCGGGTATGCTTGACTTTCTGAGCAAAGCCTATTTTGAAGAAGACCCTGAGGTACGGGATGAAGTTGCATCCTTTATGAATCAAGATGCTTTTAATGCATTAAGAGCGCACGTGATGAACGATGATATTGATACAGATGCTTTCAAGAAGGGGATTGATCCTGCCTTTGTCGGAAAGTTACTGATGTGGATTTCCTATGGGATGGCAGCCACGCAGAACTCAGAGAGCTTTGATGTCGATGCAACCTTGATGGCATTTAATCAAACACTGGAATTGTTCGAAAAGTATTTCTGTCGTGGAAAGGATGAACACAATGGCAGTCATTGAATTAACGAATCTAACGAAGTCTTATGGAAAAAACCGCGGTATAGAGGATGTGAATCTTAAGATTGAGTCCGGGGAAATTTTCGGTTTCATCGGTCCTAATGGTGCTGGGAAATCCACTACGATCCGCACGATGCTGGGTCTTTTGAAACCAACCCGCGGCAAAGCTCTCATCTTTGGAAAGGATGTCAACCTGGAACCGAGTATTAAGGCTTCAATCGGTTATCTGCCTTCGGAAGTGTTCTACTATGACCATATGAGAGTGAGTGATCTGTTGAAGTATTCTGCCAGTTTCTATGGTAAGGATTGTTCGAAACGAATAGATGAGCTATGTGATATTCTGGATTTGGATGTTCATCGCAAGATTGAGGATCTCTCTTTCGGAAATCGGAAGAAGGTCGGTATTGTCCAGGGGTTGCTGCATGAACCACAACTGATTATTCTGGATGAACCGACAAGCGGACTTGATCCGTTGATGCAGAAGCGTTTCTTTGAATTGATTCAAGGTGAACATCAGAAAGGGGCAACGGTTTTCTTTTCTTCCCATATACTGAGTGAGGTTCAACGATTGTGCAATCGTGTGGCTTTTGTCAAGGATGGAAGCCTGATCCAAGTCGCTTCACTTGCTGAGCTTCAGAAGAATACATTTAAAAGGGTTCTGCTGGAAGCGGCTGTTCCGTTTGACTTGGATGATTTCAATCAGGACTGCTTTTCACATGCCGACCGTACCACAACAGGTGTTCATTTCATTTATAATGGATCAATCAATGATTTAGTCACGTTTATGCAGCGCTATTCATTGACGAATGCTGAAATAAGCGAGCCCGATCTCGAGGAAATTTTTATGGCATACTATGGCGGTGAGGCTTCAAAATGAATATCTTTCGTTTTGAATTCAGACAGGCATTGCGGCAGACCTGGATTTGGATTGCAGCAATGGTTTTCACCTTTGCTGTCTTTCTTGCCATGTATTCGGCAGTATCCAATGATGTCGAAGGATTCAAAAGTATCCTGCAGGCTTATCCAGAAAGCATTCAGCAGATGTTGGGCATCAATCTGGATGCAATCGGGAGTGTGCTTGGGTATTATGCCATGACCTTTTCATTTCTGGCCTTGGTAGGATGTATCCAAAGTGCAACCTATGGCTTTATGATTCTCAGCTGGGAACAGCGTGAAAAGACCGGAGACTTCCTGTTCTCCAAACCGGTTTCCCGTTCCCGGATCTTTTGGGCAAAAACAGCTGCGATGCTGGTCAATGTCGTTTTGAGCGCTCTTCTTGTTTCCCTTATTAATTACGGGATTTTCTGCGGCGGTGGTTTGCAGGGAGTTGACTTTACGGCGTATGCCGAGATGCAGCTGATTCTGCTGATCCTGATGGTGCTGTTCTTTGCCTTGGGTCTCTTGCTTTCATTGGTTTTAGGAAAAATCAAGCGTCCATCGACCTACGGGTTATCCTTGGTTTTTGCTTTGTATATCTATAGTGCCTTCTTTGGCGCTGATTCAACCATCAAACGTGTTTTTGCACCGTTCAAGTACTTTGATCTCTTCAAGGTCATTGATCAGCATACCCTTGAACTTTCATGGCTCATGCTTTCGGCTGCATTCATTCTTTGTCTTCTTGGGGGTTCATACGTTATCTATACCCGCCAAGAGACGCATTTGTCATAGGAGGGCTGTATGTCACTGGTGTATCATGAACTGAAAGTTCGTTTCAAATCCTGGATAATCTGGGCATTTTGCCTGATACTGACGGTCTGGGGCGGAATGACAAAGTACGATGCCTATTCACAAAGTGCAGGGGCTCTCTTTGAACAAATTCCGAAGTCAATGCGTCAGTTGCTTGGAATGGGTGAATTTGATATGAGTACCCTGAGCGGTTATTTCGTAATGCTGTTCTTCTACCTATCATTGGCTCTGCTTGTTCATGCGGCGCTTCTGGGAGCATCATGTCTAGTTGCCGAAGAAGTTGATCACACTTCTGAATTTCTTTTGTCCAAACCCTTAAGCCGCCGGCGCATTTTCTG
>CALNCD010000246.1 GCA_937874965.1 uncultured Erysipelotrichaceae bacterium
ACCGTAAAGAAAATGCGATCATCAAGGATATGAGTATTCTTGAGAACGGAACTCTGGTTTCATATGATGCACTCAGCAATGGTCTAGGTGTGATTCATCGGGAACATCAAAACCAGGCATTCGATGAAGTGTCTGAGAAACTGTTTATCAAGATGGGTGATAAGCAGGATTTGATTACCAGTCTCTCAGGCGGAAATCAGCAGAAGGTTGTTTTGTTGAAGTGGCTGATCACTCATCCCAAGATTCTGATTCTTGACAATCCGACTCAAGGGGTTGATGTGGGTTCCAAGGAAGAAATCTATGATATCATTCATGCTTTGGCGAATGAAGGGGTCGGGATTATCCTTCTTTCGAATGAGGCGAATGAAATCATCCGCGTCTGTGATCGAACCTTGGTCTTGTTTCATGGCCGTCTGCAGGGGGAATTGATCGGAAAATCCATGAGTGAGCATGGCATTATGAAACTCGCCACCGGTGCGAAAGAAAGGGTAGGGAAATCGTAATATGAGTCAAATCGGTAAACAGCCATGGGTTCAGCGCATTAAACAGCTTTGGAGCAGCAATGCCATGATGAGCACAGCCATTGCATTGATTCTCATGGTAATTCTTCAGACGATTGCTTTAGGATTCAATTATCCTGATTTCGGTGCTTGGTTGAGTGCCTGGATCAATAACTGGCTGAACATTCTGAGAAACAATGCAAGTGTCGGGATTATCGCGCTGGGGATGACCTTTGTGATTATTTCAGGGGGAATCGATCTGGCCGTCGGTTCAACAATGGTTGCGATCAGTGCAGTAATGATGCTGCTGATTGATGGGAGTCCTACCGGCATTCTGACAAAAGCCGGTGTAAGCGGTCTGCCTGCATACCTTATCGGGATTGCGGTGGCGTTGGTCTTCGGTTGGCTGCTGGGCAAGATTACGGGGTTATTGGTCACCAAAGGGAAAATCCCGCCGTTTATCGTCACCCTTGGAACCATGAAGATTTTCCGGAGCGTCACTCAGCAATTAATGCAGAATGTGAGTGTTACTGTTCCTTCAGGGTTTCTGAACATCTCGAATTTCAAGATTGGTGGAATGTACCTGCTTCCTATCATTTATTGGCTGGTTGCAGCTGTGATCCTGATCTTCGTCTCGAAGCGAACCAGTTTCGGACGCCGTGTTTATGCGATCGGATCAAATGAGCGGGCATCACGGCTGTCAGGAATCAAGGTGGATAAAGTCCGTACGGGAGTGTATGCGCTGATCGGGGTATTGGTTGCTGTTGCAGCAATCATCCAGGTTTCGAGAATCGGATCGATGGACTATGCCAATGCGGGAAGCGGCTTCGAGATGGATGCGATTGCTGCGGTCATTGTCGGCGGAACCAGCATGGCTGGCGGTAAAGGGTCTATTGGCGGAACTGTCCTTGGAACCCTGATTATCGCAGTTATGAACAACTTGTTGAATCTGATCGGTGTTCCGCCGTTTCTTCGGGAAGCCTTCAAGGGATTAATCGTCATCTGCGCGGTGCTGTTGCAGAAGAAGGAGAAAACGTCCTAACCGATATTTTAAGCCAACTTTCGGGTTGGTTTTTTGATTCGATATTCATCGGCATTGAAAGTATGGTAAAATAAGTGAAATATGTGGAGGTAGAGCATGGATAAGATTGTTGTTTTGGATTTCGGAAGCCAGTATAACCAACTGATTGTACGGCGAATTCGGGATTCCGGGGTCTACAGTGAACTCTGTGACAACGAACTCAGTGCACAGCAGATTCTAAACGACAAGGATATCAAAGGGATCGTCTTGAGCGGCGGTCCTAACTCTGTCTACGATGAAGGGGCCTTCAAGGTTGACCCTGCAATCTTCGATTGCGGTTTGCCGGTTCTGGGGATCTGCTACGGGATGCAATTGATGGCATACAATCTGGGCGGCGAGGTCAAATCCAAGGCTAAACGGGAATACGGTATGGCACCGCTTGATGTGGTTGCCAGCAATCCGTTGACCGATGGGTTTGAGACACCGTTCTCGGTCTGGATGAGCCATGGGGATGCTGTGACGAAAGCGCCAATTGATTTTGTTGTGAGCGCATCTTCTGAGAATACGGATATCGTGATGATGCGGCATCAGAGCAAGTCGCTCTATGGGGTTCAGTTCCATCCAGAAGTCAGAAACTCCGAACATGGACTGGATCTGATTGAACGGTTCATTTTTGATATCTGCAAGGCGAACAAGGGATGGTCCATGAAAACCTATATTCAGCAGCAGACCCAGATTATTCGCAACCAGGTGCAAACAGACCGGGTCATTTGTGCATTGAGCGGCGGCGTGGATAGTTCTGTCGTGGCAGCGCTCTTGCACCATGCAATCGGTGAGCAGCTGACTTGTATCTTTGTGGATCATGGGCTCTTGCGTAAATTTGAAGCGGAAGGGGTCGTGGAAACGTTTCAGGGACACTTCGGCATCAACCTGATTAAAGTAGATGCACAAGAGCGCTTCCTTGGCCTATTAGCGGGAGTCAGCGATCCTGAAAAGAAACGTAAAATTATCGGGGAACAGTTTATCCGGGTTTTTGAAGAAGAATCAAAAAAGGTTCAGGATGCCAAATGGCTTGCTCAAGGAACCCTCTATACGGATGTGATAGAATCAGGAACCAAGACAGCTCAGGTTATTAAATCCCATCATAATGTCGGAGGATTACCGGAAGATATGGATTTCAAACTCATAGAGCCGCTGAATACGTTGTTTAAGGATGAAGTAAGAGAACTAGGTCTCCTGCTTGGCCTGCCGCCCGAAATCGTTCACAGACAGCCATTCCCAGGCCCAGGAATTGCGATACGGATCCTTGGTGCTGTGGATGAAGAGAAAGTGAAGCTGGTGCAAGATTCGGATTATATTCTCAGAGAAGAAATTAAACGGGCTGGACTGGATTCAGAAATCTGGCAATACTTTACGGTGCTGACGAATATTCAATCGGTTGGTGTAATGGGTGATCAAAGAACCTATGACTATACGATCGGAATCCGGGCAGTCACATCCATCGATGGAATGACAGCAGACTTTGCGAGAATTCCGTATGATGTGCTGCAGAAGATATCGGTACGGATCGTGAATGAGGTTAAGGGGATAAACCGCATCGTGTATGATGTGACATCGAAGCCGCCAGCAACGATTGAGTGGGAGTAATAAGTGAAAGTGCGAAATATCCAGTGTTTAAAGGGTATTTC
>CALNCD010000247.1 GCA_937874965.1 uncultured Erysipelotrichaceae bacterium
AAAATCAACTCCCTCAACCGCACAGATCTCATCAATGTTTTCAACTGCCAGTTTCTTTTCAATCATAAAACCAATCACGATTTCATTCACTTGGGCGGCATAATCCAGCTGATTCGCAAATCCTTCATTTTTATAGAAACGGCGATTCACGAAACCAAGATCCCCTCTGAATTCAGGGGTTGATGGCTTCACCATACGGATTGTCTCACGGACTTCGTCAGCTGTCGTATGATCAGTGAAAAGAATCCCTTGAAATCCTGAAGCAATGGCTTTCTGTGCAACATAGGAGCGATTCGCATAATCAACCTTGATGATGCAGGTCATATCATGCAATTCACAAGCACGGGCAATATTTTCAAGGTCGTATTGAGTATACGGCGCATACTCCCCAAGGAATTCAATGTAATCATAGAGACCGGTCGCACCTACGATTTCTGCAATCATCGGCCAGGACGAGTTTATTCGAGTTGCAAGAATGGGTTCATGACGATTCAGTTTTTCTCTCAATTGATTCTTCATTTAACGCTCCTCTCTAACGCATCCAGGATATTGGTCACGGCCATCTCCATCGTCTTCAAGTCAGCTTCAAGCGTTTTTGAGGCTATATGCGGTGTCAGGATGAAGTCCACATTGGTGACCAACGCTGAATCCTTCTGTGGAGGTTCACTGGAGAAAACATCGAAACCGGCTGCGAAGACATGATGATCATTCAGTTTTTCCAATAATGCGGCTTCATCAACAACGCCTCCACGAGCAGCATTGATTATGATTACCCCTTTTTTCATCATTGACAGCGTTTTTTCGTGAATCAGATTGGCCGTTGTCTCCGTTAATGGCAAATGGACTGTAATCACATCAGATTCTTGAATCAAGGTATCAAATGATTTGATCTCAACCCCATCCTTCAAGGCTTGCTGCTGATCAATGGGGAAGACATCATACACAAAAACAGTCATTCCGATTCCTTTGGCCATGGCAGCAACACGTTGTCCGATGTTTCCATATCCGATAATTCCCAGTGTTTTTCCTTCCAATTCAATACCATAAGGCTTATTCCATTGCCCTGACTTCACATCGATCGAGGTCTTGACAATGTTCTTGGCACAGGCAAACATTAAAGCAATCGTATGCTCTGCAACAGAGCGTGAATTCGATCCAATCGTCCTGGAAATCTCGATATTCAATGTTTTCGCAGCAGCAAGATCAATATTGTCAACACCTACGCCGTACTTGGCGATGGCTTTCAACTGTGGACAGGATTGAAGCATCCCCCGATCCGCTTCGTCCACACCGATAATGATTCCATCAACATCCTTGGCATATTCCACAAACTCGGCATAGGTATATGACTTGCCGGTTCTATTCACCTGCACATCATATCCAGCATCTATCATTCGTTGAATTTGCTTTTCACCGCTCTTGGCAAACGCTCTTGGCGTGATTAATACCTTACCTTTACTCATATTATTCCTTTCTCGTCATTGTGCTAGACACTTCCTGTTGAGTTTTGCCATTACCCAAGTTATGGCCATGGTTTCACCTCCTTCAGACTACTCAACTACACTTCAATTCTAGCATGATTGGATTATTGTTTCAATTTTATTTTAATAAAAATTGGTATTTTTTACCAGAATATTCTATCCCTTTACAAAAATGCATGCTATAATTGCGATAAGGAAGGTAACGCTTACAATGTCAGATAAAACATATCGCGATCGCATCTTGAGCTATGCTCTGATTGCACATCGCCGGTTCTATAAAAAAGAAAAAATAAAAGTTCTTAATCTTGCGAACCAGGAATTCAAAGCCATGGGCTATGCTACTGCTTTACTTTATCCTGACCACGCCAAAGGAGAAGCAGTCAATCTGCTGATCGGAGACGTTCGTCAGGCCAGAACCATCGTTGTTTCAGCCTATGATACACCCATCAAATCCTTTGGTCTATTTCCATATGAACCCTTTGATATTAAGAACTACAAGCGTAAGTACCTCAGTTCGGTCCTCATTCCGCTCCTGATCATCTGCTTGATCTGTTTTGTCTTCTCAACCGTCTTTATGCGCTTTGATCTCTTTACCGAGGGCCTAACAGTTCCTAACTTTATCGTCCTGCTCTTTTATCTGCTGGGCATAGCCACAATTATCCATTATTCAAAGGGCATTCCAAATGCCAAGAACTTCAACCGTAATTCTTCCGGTGTAATTGCTTTATTTGAACTCGCTGAGCGCCTATCCAACCAGCCCGATGCATCCGTTGCCTTTGTTCTGACTGATCATGGATCCTCCAATCACCTGGGAGATATCATGTTGAAAGAGTATCTTGGGGTTCAGGAAACCGCTTCAAAAACATTTCTTGTCTTGGATACCATCGGTATGGGTGATACCATCGGCATCAACTATTCTCCTCCCTGTAAAACACTGATTTCCCAAATCACCAGCGATGGATTCAATATCCGCTGCTATCCAGAAGACAATAATCACTTCTCCATTGCTCATATCTATCCTAGAAGCATTTATCTATCCTGTACCTTCAATGCACAGCCAGATGCATTCACGATCACCCGTACATCGTCAAGCAAAGACATTGATATTGACCTAAACTGCTTAGAACACGTCACTCAGCTTGCCATGACACTCATAAAAAGAAACAGCAGATGATCTGGATCATCTGCTGCTTTTTTACGAACATAGAACAGAAATACGGAAAGCTCCTGGGACAATGGCTTGGCGCATAGCTGCATCAATGTCGGACAAAGGAACGCGATTCTCAACCAGCAAGGATACCTTTATTTTACCTGTGCTAAGCAGGAAAGCTGCATCCTTGAAGTCTTGATAATTTGCGGTATACGTCCCCACAATCGTCATTTTTCGATAATGGATTTCATTGGCTGAAATACCCAAATCAGGTTCTGGATAACCGGCCGCAAACAGCAGCGCCAGTCCATCATTCCTTTTCAACATGCGAAAAGCCTGCTGATAGGCCCCTGAAACACCGACAGCAACAATAACCTTGTCAAAGGATGCTATTTTTGATTCCGTTTTAATCTGTTCCACGTGTTCCTCAAGAGATGATCCCCTGAGCTGAATTGTCTGCAAACCCAAGGCCCGGGCCACTTCAACTTTTTTAGGCATGAATTCTGTGGAAACGACCGTAGCCCCATATGAAGAGGCAACCAGCGCATTCAAAATCCCCATTGTTCCGGCACCAATGACCAAAACAGTATCGGTCACTTTCAAGTCCATCTTCTTTATACCTGAAATCACGGTTGATAACGGCTCAAGAAAAGCTGCTTCAGAGGGATCAACAGTTTCATTCATCTTGAATGTCGATATTTCCGGTTGAATCAGGTACTCTGCACAGGCTCTGAACCTGCCGTAATAGCCATTATCATTCAACTGATCATATGCGTAGGTGCGAGGCGAACTGCTGCTATTCCCGACTTGTGCTTCTTCTGATGCGGGATCGTATTCGTAACACCCCACCACATAGTCACCTACTTTGAATCGGGTGACACCTGTTCCGCAACGAACTACATGACCAGACCATTCATGACCGATGGTATATGGGAATTTGGCCTTGCGTGCACCAGAATAGATCCCATACTCTGAGGTGCAAATATTGCACGCCTCGATTTTAATCAATAGATCCCGCTCTTGTAATTTATCATTCAATTCATTTTCCACGCATGCGATGTCTTCTTGACCAGACAGAATCGCCATTCTATTTTTCATTGATAGCCTCCATGGGTTTACTCTAGACGAATAATATCATTTTCTCAGTAATCACTGCCTGCGCCGCGCGACATGGATCACCGAAAACAGATTGCGTTTTAACATCATCAGGATACTCCTGCAAATGTTTCCTCAACGCTTGAAAGTATGCTGACTTGACTTCACTGGATATATTGATTTTAGCAATACCATGATGGGCTGCATGCCGTAGTTCCTGCGGCTGATTGCCTGACCCGCCATGCAGAACCAAGGGAATCGTAACCTTATGCACCAATTGTCCGAGCAGATCCAACTTCAAATGAGGCGCAATACCCTTTGGATAAAGGCCATGTGAGGTTCCGATTGCAACAGCCAATGCATCAACCCCCGTTTCCCTAGAGAAGATTGCTGCATCCTCTGGATCCGTATAGATAATTTGAGAATCGGTGCCTGCAATACAAGAACTGCTGGCTGTACTGCCGATGGTTCCCAATTCCCCCTCCACAGCAACGCCATGTTCTTTAGCATAAGCCACCACTTCTTTCGTCCGTTCAATATTCGCCTCGAACGGCAGATGAGAGGCATCAATCATCACTGAATTAAAGCCAAGCTTGATCGCCCGCTTAATCTCAGCCATGGATTTCCCATGATCAAGATGCAGAGCTAACCGTGACGCAGAAGTCTGCATCTGCTTCAGAACATACGCCATGAAATCATCGCCAAGATACTCCAATTCGGGTACGGACACCGCAATAATGGCAGGAATATTCTGTTCGTGTGAAGCCCGCAGAACAGCTTCAAAGATATCCTTGTTTCCTATATTGAAAGCACCCACTGCATACTTGCCTTGCTGTGCATCCTGAAGCAATACTTGCATGGATTCAATCATAAATTCCGCTCATGATTCTGATAATTTCCTCAACATCGCTGGATTCCCGCATTAAGTGCTGACGGCGAGCTTCAAGATCCTGCAGATACGTTGCTTTTTCTATGACTTCGGGGAGGACCGCCTGCGGAAACTTAACTGCACCATTCTCATCCATATGAATAATATCACCTGGTGCCACCGCCATACCGCAGACTTCAACTGGTGTATTAACACTGCGTACCGCAAACTTGCCATGACCTGCCGTTACCCCTGTCAGCATATACTGCATCTGCAATTCCCGTATCTCATCAATATCCCTTGATGGCCCATCTGAGATGACTCCAACCGTTCCAAGAGATTTCAAGGCTGTCATCATGTTTCCACCTAACAATCCGTTGATCTTCTTTATCTCTTCCGGAAAATCCTGTTTCACAATCAAGACGACTGGTCCGTCAACTTTCGCAACTTCTCTCAGGACATCAGCAAACTTCAGTTGGTTTCCATAAGGATCAGGCAAACCGTAGGTGCATGTCACTGCATACCCGGCTGTTCTGCCAAGATCAGGATACATGCATTTCAATGATTCATCCGTATACCATTTACCATACCATGGGTGATACAACCCTAGACAATACTCTTGTTCAGGATAGGTTGCAATGACATTGGTAATACTTGGGGTGTCAAACTTCTTCAGGATATCCAGTTTATTTTTCATTTAGCCCTCCAGCTTATTGACGGGTAAGTGGCCCGTATGAACACGACGGATGTCTTCAACAATACATTGACACATCTCACGGTTACATTCACCATTGTACGTTCCAAGATGCGGCGTTAAGTCGCAATGCCGTGCAGTGAGCAGCGGGTTCTCTTTCTGCGGCGGTTCATTCTCGATGACGTCTGCACCATAACCAAAGAGTTTACCTGAGTTCAAGGCATCGGCAACTGCTTGTTCATCCACCAGTTCACCCCGGGCAGTATTCACCAGTATTGCTGTTGGTTTCATCCGCTTCAGCATTGATGCATCAATCTGATGATAATTTTCGGGTGTTAAATTCATGTGCAGGGAAATGATGTCTGCAGTTTCAATCAATTCCAATAAATCCACCTTCTGAGCAAACCGCTCTATGCATTGAACTTCACTCAAGTAAGGATCATACGCGATAACACGGCATTGATACCCTCGACTCATAATACGCGCAAAGGTACTTCCAATATGGCCAAGACCAATAACACCTACTGTCTTTCCGTTGATTCGCTGTCCCATAAAGCGTGCCCGGTTGATGTTCCACTCCAGATTACGGACGGCTTGATTTCCGCCAGTAATATGCTTGGCGAGCGAAAGAACAAGAGATGCGGCCTGTTCCGCTACATCCTCTTTTTCCAAATAACTGGGCATGTTCGAGACAAGAACACCATACTGCTGTGCAGCGCTGACATCAATATTGTTGTAACCCACCCCAAAACGTGCAATATATCTGACACTTGTATTCGCCTTGAAAAAGGCTTCTGAAAATTGCGGAACAGTTCCGGAAATCACATAGGAATACCCTGATAACGCTTCAGCAAGGTCTTGACCGCTGATTGCCTGATCAAACTTAAAGCGGGTGACCTCACCGACTTCCTGAATCAGAAAATCAATGAATTCCGGAAAATACGTTCCAAAACTATTTGCGTTGACAACTGCGACTTTACTCATGTACATCTCTCCCTAATTTCTATGACACTAAACCTGATGACGTAGAAAGGTGCATATAATAATGCACCTTTCTACGTTCTGGGTGCTTTAAACAAGCCCAATAAAGGAAAACAGCAAGGCTAAGAACAGAATTGCTCCAACAATCCGAAGATACTTCGGTCCCCGTTTCTTGATATAGAAATAAATCAAGAAGACAGCTGCTAAAGGCAGCAGATTCGGTAGCATCTTATCGAGTGTGCTTTGCAATGCAAATTCACTGCCGCTGGAACTGATCACAAGAACGGTTTTCAATTTCACATACGAAGCACTCAAGGCCCCCATCATGAATAACCCTAGAACTCCCGCTGCATCAATCAGTTTCTTGACGCGACCTGACTGCAGGACGCTAGCCACTGAATCACGGCCTAAGGTATACCCCTGACGGACAAGGAAGAAAGCGAGCACTGACATATAGAGACCAAACAGAAGCAATGGAGCAATCCCGCCCAGAATACTTCCACTGGCTGCAAGCGGAATGCAAAGAGATAGGATAATCGGACGAACAGTCCCCATATCAATTGAATCACCGATGCCTGCCAACGGTCCCATCAAGCCAATTTTGATGTTTGTAATCATTTCGGTCGCATCCTCTTCATCCTCTTCCTTGACATACCCTGGAAGACTTATTTTGTTGGCATGTTCTTCTTCAAGTGCGCATGCTATTCCGAAGATCAGCGAACCCCATGTTCCTTCTGAGTTATAGAACGAGATATGCCGCTTGTATGCCTCTTTCAGTTCTTCTGGATTATCAGCATAGAGTTTATTCAGAATCGGATTCATGCCGAATCCAAACGCCAGTGCCGTCAACCGCTCATAACTGTTACCCACCTCAGTCACGGCATAATACTGT
>CALNCD010000248.1 GCA_937874965.1 uncultured Erysipelotrichaceae bacterium
ATATTGGTTTGGATACAGTACAGCTTGCCGGCAAAGGATTTAAGGCATTCATCCAGCAAGGGGATCATGTCAAGACTGGGCAAAAACTGCTGGAAGTTGATTTGGATGTAATTCGTGAAGCGGGCTATTCGTTACAGACACCGGTGATCATAACCAATACTTCTGATTATCTTGATGTATTGGAAACAGAGAAGTCCGCTGTAAGTTTCGGTGATGTTATTTTGACAGTGGTGAATTAGAAAGAGGTATATCATGGGTTTTAGACAGGATTTCTTATGGGGAGGCGCAACCGCAGCCAACCAGTGCGAGGGCGCTTATAATTTGGACGGACGGGGATTGGCCAATGTTGATGTTGTTCCATTTGGCAGCCGCCGTTTCCCGGTCATGCTCGGTGATGAGAAAATGCTTGATTTCGAAGATGGATTATTCTATCCGGCCAAGCAGGCAATTGATTTCTATCATCATTATAAGGAAGACATTGCCTTATTTGCCGCAATGGGATTCAAGACTTACCGGATGAGCATTGCTTGGTCAAGAATTTATCCTTTAGGGGATGAACTTGAACCCAATGAAGCGGGATTAGTTTTCTATGAGAATGTTTTCAAGGAACTGCGTTCTTACGGGATTGAACCGTTGGTTACGATTACTCATTTTGATTGTCCTATTCATCTCACAACAAAGTACGGGTCCTGGCGCTCACGTGAAATGATCGGGTTCTATGAACGGCTTTGCAGAACTTTGTTTACTCGCTATAAAGATCTCGTTCATTATTGGCTAACTTTCAATGAGATAAATATGATGTTGCATTTGCCGTTTATGGGCGGAGGCTTGCTTTTTGAAACAGGAGAAAACAAGAAACAAGTTCAGTATCAGGCGTTGCATCATCAGCTGATCGCCAGTGCTTTGGCAACGAAGATTGCCCATGAAATCAATCCTGAGAACAAGGTCGGGTGCATGCTGGCGGCAGGATGTGTCTATGCGTTGACCAGTAAACCGGAAGATGTTTGGGAAGCACACATGAAAAACCGTGAGAACTATTTCTTTACGGATGTCCAATCGAGAGGTTATTACCCGTCCTATGCGACAAAGATGTTTGAACGGGAGGGAATCAAACTGGCGATGGAGCCTGGTGATGAATCACTGCTTGCTGCTCATCCGGTAGATTTCGTCTCATTCTCCTACTATTCTTCCCGCTGCGCATCAGCAGAGGGTGCTGAGCAAACCGAAGGCAATGTATTTGCAAGCGTCAAAAACCCCTATCTTGAATCAAGCGAATGGGGATGGCAAATTGATGCTCTCGGATTGAGAACGACCCTGAACCAGCTTTATGAACGTTATCAGAAGCCATTGTTTATTGTGGAAAATGGTCTTGGCGCATCGGATACGGTTGAATCAGATGGTTCAATCAACGACGATTACCGGATTGATTACTTGCGTCAGCATATCAGACAGATGAAATTGGCAGTTGATCTCGATGGTGTTGAATTGTTGGGATACACGACTTGGGCTCCGATTGATTTGGTGAGTGCAAGCACTGGCGAAATGAAAAAACGATATGGGTTTATTTATGTTGATCAAGATAATGCCGGTCATGGAACATTGAAACGCTCCAAGAAAAAATCCTTTGCCTGGTACAAGAAGGTCATCGCCAGCAATGGTGAAGATCTCGACTAATTCCTAATCTTCGTATAATGAATTGAGAAGTTAAGTGTTCAGAGGTGTACTGCATCAGTTTCGGTACACCTTTTTTTACGAGAGTTCGTATCCTATAAAAAAAGACGGGAAGCAGTCTTTAAATGAAACAAAACATACGGAAAGAGGGAGGGAAGGGAAAGGGAGAGGGAGAG
>CALNCD010000249.1 GCA_937874965.1 uncultured Erysipelotrichaceae bacterium
CTTAAAAAGGGTTAAACCCTGCTCGGATAAGTCATTGAGCACAAAAACAAAACCCTCTATTCAGAGGGCTTATTCTATATCTGGTGCATCTGACAGGACTCGAACCTGCAACCTTTTGAATCGGAATCAAAAACGCTATCCATTGCGCCACAGATGCAATGCTCTATTATTCTAGCACAACCCGATTGGAATCTCAATCAGAATTAATGAAGGGGAAGTGAGTTTTGTATCAATTGCAAAGGATATACGGTATAATTTACTCGAGAAAGAGGAGAACATGATGAAAGTTATTAAAGTATACAATAACAACTGTATCTTATCATCAAATGCTGGCTCCGAGATGGTTTTAACTGGATCAGGAATCGGCTTCCAAAAAAAGACGGGTGATCCAGTCGATCAGAGCAAGATTGAGAAGTCCTTTCTGCTTGTTGATAAGTCAATCCATGAATTTGAACAGATGATCAACAGTATCCCCCTCGAGTATTTCTATGCGGCTCAGGATATCGTTGATTATGCGAAATCGCATCTGGAAGGCTCCTTGAATGAAAAACTTCTGATTACCTTGACTGACCATATTTACTACGCCATTGAACGTGCCCGTGATAATATGTCTTTCACCGGGTTGTTCTCAAATGAAATGCGCTTGTTCTACCAAGCAGAATACACTGTTGGTCTTTGGTCCATTGATCTTCTCAATCAGCGCTTTGAAGTGGAGTTAACTCAGGATGAAGCAAGTTTCATTGCCATTCATTTGATTAATGCCAACAGCAAACAATCCAACAATAATGATGCACAACGCACTATTCAGTTCCTCCACGACGTTCTCGCCATTATCGAAAAAGAATTGAAAGTAACCTTCCAGGAAAACACATCGCAGATGCAACGTCTGTCGACACATCTGATTTATCTTGCCCAACGAGTCATTAAATCGGAAATTATCGAGAATTCACAGGAAGATGAAGGTTTCTTCAATGAATTGGCTGCGAAATTCAATAAATACCTCAACTGTGTCAATAAAATTTCCAATTATACGGAAAAGAAATACGGCTATGCACTATCTCTACAAGAACGAATCTATCTTGCCATTCACTTCTATCAAATCATCAAGATTTGACTTGTCTTCAAGAGGTCTGTATGAACCCTTCTCACAGCAATTATCCACGCCCCCGGCTCCGCCGTTCCAGCTGGATTGACTTGAATGGCGATTGGGAATTCGCCCGCACGAAATCCAGTCAGTTCCTGCACGGTTTTTCAACAACCATTACCGTTCCTTTTTGCGTGGAATCATCAGCATCCGGGTTAGGCTGGCGGGTTGAAGCTGATGATTTCCTGCATTACCATCGTCAGTTTTCTGTTCATCATGATAAGAATGAACGCGTTCTCTTACATTTCCAAGCAGTCGATCAAGCCATTGATATTTATCTGAATCACCATTTTGTCGGCCATCATTCGGGAGGATACAGCTCTTTCTGTTTTGATGTTACCGACTTTGCTATCCCTGGCAAGAACAGTCTTTACTGCATCGTAACCGATGAGACTGAGCGTTCTGAGCTAAGCCGCGGAAAACAGCGATTAAACAATACCGGCACAATGCGCCATATCTTCTATACGCCGACAAGCGGAATCTGGCAGACGGTCTGGCTGGAAACAGTCTGTGAGAACTTTATCCAGGACCTCGACCTTCAAGGCAACCTTGATCATCAATCCATGCAGATCCATATCCATACACCTGAAACAGCCGAAGCGCAGCTTACCGTCCGTTTTAAAGGAGTGACGGTTCTGGAAACTGCTCTTCAGACCAATAAAGAGCATGAGCTGGCACTGGAAAACCCCCATCCCTGGTCTCCAGAACATCCCGATCTTTACGATGTTGACATCCAATGCGGTCCTGATCATGTGACCTCATACATTGCTTTACGGACTGTTTCCATTGTCCGTGATCCAAAAGGCATCAAACGATTTGCATTGAACAATCAACCTTATTATATGAATGGCATTCTGGACCAAGGCTATTGGCCGGACTCTTTGCTGACACCGCCTCATCCTCTGGCTTTAGCAGAGGATATCCAGACAATGAAAGAGGCAGGATTCAATACAATTCGTAAACATGTGAAAGTTGAAGATGAACAGTTCTACTACCTCTGCGATACATTGGGCATGCTGGTCTGGCAAGATATGCCCAACGGCGGAAAAGATTATGACTTTAAGCTCGTCAGTTATCTTCCCAATCTTTCAGATTTCCTTTCAAGGCATCTGAAAGATACGAATTACAGACGGTTTGGACGTGAAGATGCAGCCGGAAGAGCTCTTTATCATACTGAACTGGAAGCAATGATCACCCAGCTGAAACACTATCCTTCCATTATAGC
>CALNCD010000250.1 GCA_937874965.1 uncultured Erysipelotrichaceae bacterium
GGAAACCGTGTTGGCGCCGTTGTTCGACGGCGCCAAGGACCACCATGTCGAAGGTTTTCGGGCCATCGACCGGGCGCATCTGGTGATGCTGGCCGAGACCGGTATTCTGGAAGCCGGTCAGGCGCGCGACGTTGCCGTGGCGCTCGAAAGCATCGATGCCGAGATTCAACGCATCCGCAATCCGTTGCAAACTCACTGATTTCGCATCCCAGTTGGCTTGAATGCTCGCAAACATGGCCGGTTTAAGAATCATATTCGGGTGATTTAAGCCTTCCATGGCTACGTCCAAGTCGTTCTTTGAGGCAACCGCCAAGATTACCCCTCGCTCATACAGGGCTTGAACATATGCCTGAAACCCCAGAAAAGCCTCACCCACGGCATTATTCGGATCGAGATTAATCCCGCTCACACTTTCATCAGCAATGACTCCGCCCCAAAGTGTATTATCCAAATCAAGAACGAGAACTTTCCGAGAAGAGGACATATGATTTTCAAAAGCAGAAACAAGCTCAAAGACAACTTGAGGAAGACAGTCGAACCGAAAAGGCAATTTTGAAAGATAATAATTCATTGGATCAAACCAGTTATTCTTGCCAATATTGCTTGCTAATCCCTCAAAATCGACACCTATGGCACGCCGATTTTCAAACAGCCTCTGATTCAATCGATTGATTAAAACTGCTTTAGACGTTGAAAGTGCAGGCTCCATCTGCCCGAACAAACGAAGCGGATCAATGACAAAGTTAGCATACAGAATCAAAGCATTCTGTTGATTTTCACTGATTTTATCCCAAATCCTTTGCCAGATTCCTACCTGTTTTTCCACCCAATCTTGGCACACTTCAGCAGATGAAAACAGGGGCGGAAAGTCATAGAAATCCCGCGCATCCGGGATAAGAATAACACAATCAAATTGCTGGTGATTAAATGCGGAAGCATCATCCAATACTGAACTCAGTATCCCATTGTAATCCGATTGATAAACACTGACATCATACTCTAAGCAGCTGAAGCCATATTTACACCCTTCAGCCAAAAACTGCATGCTTTTGCTTCCAAGCAGTGCAACACGAAGTACCCCCCGGCTTCGTTCAATTCTTTCTATCCGCTTTGCACGTTTTAAAAGTTCATTTGTCCCTAAGGTACGAATATGATTCAGATGATTCCGATAATCCATCGTCATTCCCCCATTCCAGCGCGTTTCAGCGCAGCATTGACAGCGTCCGTATATTGAAGGCGTGATTGGTAATTGAGATGGTTACTGTCGATATAGGAAGATTGAGACAGCAAATAACGGTGATCAATGATTGTATACCCGCGATTAAGCAAAGCCGGAGCAAGTTGCTGATCCAAGAAATTGTTATAAATCTCGCCTGCTGCCGATTGTGTAAACAAGGGATTTTGATACATAAACTCAATCAGGACCGTACCACTCAGTCCATCCAAGAATGTATTGAGAAAAGCCAGACGATTCTCTGATAAATCAAGTGTTTTCTCATAGCCACTAAAATTCATCGTACTCCCGGAAAATAATGAGTCAAAACATCCGTGCTCAACAAAAGTCTTACCATAATCCAACGCCTTAATGATTGAATGGCTACCTAAAGAAATCCACTGTCTCAATTCGCTGCCCACTTCTCTATGAACCTGTAAATCTGTACTTACTTTGTAATTCGAACCGTATGTCAGTGCTGAAACAATCACTTCCTGATTAAGGCTTCGCGTCTGAAACGTTGTCGGTGACACATCTACTTTTACAACATCCGTTTCCTGAATGGTGATCGCATTGACTTCAAGATAGTCTTTCATGACAATCATTCCTTCAATCGATGCAGACCCTGAAGAAGCGTTGATATAATCATAGGCAGACTGATAC
>CALNCD010000251.1 GCA_937874965.1 uncultured Erysipelotrichaceae bacterium
CACTGTCGACAAAGACGCACTCGTACGCACGATCAGGACCGCACTCACCAGAATCATGACAGGCGCAAGAAAAGCCGTACGCAGAACCATCTGGATAAAGAGCTGAAGCTGCCATGGATCCGAAGTCGTTCTGGAAATCATGGACGAGACACCGAAACGATTCATATCGCTATGCGTTAATGTCTGAACTTTCGCAAAAAGCGTATTACGGATATCACGGGTGATGTTAGTAGCGATGCGAACTGAACAATAATTCAGAAGCACATTGCTAAGCCCACCGAATACCGCAATTCCGCATAGAATCAACCCCCATTGCCAGACGTAATTCTTATCACTGTTTTTAACACCGACATCAATCATCGTAGACATAATCGTCGGAATGCCGAGTTCAGTCACGACAAACCCAAGCACCGCAATAACATTGAGAACCAAAAGCAATTTATAGTTCTTCAATGACTTTAAAATTAACTTCATAAAAACCTCCAATCAATCATTCCCAAAAAAGACGAACAATGCTATCATAAAGGATAAGGTAACCTTATAGTCAAGGAGGAATAATGACAGCTCAAAGAAATCAATATCTGACAACCGGGCAATTCGCCAAAATTGTCAATGTCCCTAAACATGTTCTCTATTATTACGACGAAATTAACCTGTTCAAACCAAGCTACAGTGATGAAAACGGCTATCGTTATTACTCGTATTACCAATTTGATTCCTTCTCAGTGATTCGGTTTTTAAAAACACTGAACGTTCCCCTTAAGGAAATAAAGCATTACGTAACCCATAAATCCCCCAGTTCACTCCTGCAGCTTCTCCACGAAAAGCAATCGATTATCACCAATCAAATTCTTAACCTTAAAGATCTCGAACTCATTATCCAGAATATTCAGTCACTGACACAGCTTGCCATGGATGCGCCATCGAATACCGTTCAGATTGTCCATCGCAAAGCAGAGAATATTCTGATGAGTGAAACCCTTTCTCCTGAACATCCCCAAGACTACAAAGAATTCATGACCCACTATATTACCTTCTGTTCTCAGCATCAAATCAAGTTTTCAAACTATGTCGGCGTCATGATAGATAAACACATCATTCTCCATCAGGAATACAATACTTTTTCCCAGTTATTTGCGGTGATGTACTCCAAGCGGATCAAGCCCTACACATCCATCAAACCGGAAGGAAACTACTTGCTGATCTATCATCATGGTCCCTATCAGACCCTTCGGGAATCCTACTCAATCCTTGTGGATTACGCCAATAAACATCAGTACACCCTTGATCAATACTTTTATGAACAAACGCTGATCAATGACATTGCGACCGCAAAAGAGAATGATTTTATCATTGAAATCAGTATCCGGATAATGGACGGCAAATAAATACCCCGGTCACAAAACGACCGGGGTATTCTTTGTAGCAGGATTACTTCTTTCCAAGCAAACGGAACATATTCTTTTTATAGACTTCGACACCTGGTTGATTGAACGGATTGATGTCAATCATATAACAGGTCATTGCCAAAGAGATGAAATAGAAGTAGACCATGTAGCCGAACGTATAGGCCGTTGTATCTTCAATTTCGATAAGGATATTAGGAACATTTCCAGTATCATGATGGGCTTCCAAAGTGCCTTTGAAGGCTTGCTTATTGACCCAATCCAGACTCTTTCCTTCCAGATAATTCATCTGGTCCAAATCAGCATCATCATGCGTGAAAAGCATATCCAGTTCCGGAACCTTGACACTCAGGACAGTTTCAAACAGGCACTTTGTTCCCTCCTGGATAAATTGACCCATTGAATGCAGATCTGTTGAGAAATTAACACTGGCAGGCAGAATTCCCTTGCCTTCCTTGCCCTCAGATTCGCCATAGAGCTGTTTCCACCATTCACCCACATAAGCCAGGGACGGTTCATAGGCCACAAACATTTCAACGTTCTTCCCCTGTTTTTCAAGAATACGGCGGGCAACCGCATAAACATAGGCTGGGTTGGCATCAAGTGATTCTTGATCAAAGTCCGCATATGCATCTTTTAATCCATCCATTAACGCATCAATATCAATTCCGGCCGCGGCTATCGGCAAAAGACCGACAGGAGTAATTACAGAGAACCGCCCCCCGATATCATCTGGAATCACAAAGGTTTCATAGCCCTTCGCATCTGCTAGCGGCTTCAGCAAGCCGCCTTGACGATCGGTAGTTGCATAAATCCGTTCCCGTGCACCCTCTTCACTATACTTTTCTTCCATGTGCTGACGAAGCAACCGGAACGCCAATGATGTTTCAGTCGTAGTCCCTGATTTGGAAATGACATTCAAGGCAATCCGCTTATCTTTAATGTAATTAAGAATCCGGATAATTGCAGAAGAAGAGAAGGTATTTCCGACGTAGATGACTTCTAAGGCACGAGCAGGATATGTCCCCTGAATAAATTCAATAGCGGCACGGGCACCAAGGTATGATCCGCCGATTCCGCAGATCAGCAAAACATCCGCTTGCTCCTGAATCCGCTTGGCACAGACCTTAACCCTTTCATACTCTTCTTTATCGTAATTCATCGGCCAATCCAGCCAGCCCAGATAATCACTGCCTTGACCGGTCTTCGTCCTGAGGACCTGATGCAATTTTGAGACTTCTTTCTGATAATCATGAACATTTTCTGACAAATAAGCGTAATCGGTATTCACCTTAATCATGGTCTAGTTTCTCCTTAATCCATAATGGCAATGCAGATTGAAGCGAATCAAAGCCAATCGTATTCGCAGGAAGCAATTTTTGCTGCCGCTGCAGTTTCTCTTTCCGATTGTTGGAATGTCTTAGTGCCTTCAGGGATAACCGCAGCTGAGAGCCATCAACATCGATGACCTTTACCCGTACTTTATCGCCGATGTTCACGAATTGGTTAACATCTTTGACAAAATAGTCTGAGATTTCTGAAATATGAATTAGACCGGAAGTATGCTCATCGATATAGATAAAGGCCCCATAAGGCTGAATCCCGGTAACGACACCTTCGACAATCTGTCCGCTGACATAAGACGATTTCATGCTTCACCTCTTTCGCCAAATATTATAACATACTCTGGGTTCATATGGTATAATCAGAATACGAGGTACACATGTCAACTTACTATCCTTTCATCGCTGCTCTCAGCGCAAATATTATCGCCCAGATTCTCAAACCGATCATCGCTCGGATTGTCAATGGTAAGTGGCACTTGCTGATGGCCAAGGACAGTGGCGGATTCCCTTCCTCCCATACTGCAGCTGTCGTATCCTTGATGATTGCCATCGGCATTCAGGACGGCGTCAACTCCTCCGTCTTCGCATTATCCTTTGTCTTTGCTTTGATTGTCTGCTATGATGCCGCAAATGTACGTTATTATGCAGGACAGAACATTCAAGTAACCCAGCAGCTCATCAAAGACATCGAAGCAATCACAAAAGTCGAATTCAACAATCCCTTGTATCTGAAGCAGATCAAACAAGTCCTAGGCCATAAATGGATTGAAGTCTTCGGAGGTGTTATAGTTGGTTTACTGGTCGCTTGTGTGTTATCATTATTCCGATAAAGGATGTGAAATCATGGAACTCACTTTAGAAGAAAAAATAGTCTATGCCCTTGATAAGATCCGCCCCTACATCCAACGGGATGGCGGTGATGTCCAGTTTGTCAGTGTCACACCTCAGGGTGTCGTTACAGTCCGCCTCCATGGCGCTTGTATCGGCTGCGGTTTAGCAGACATGACGGTCAAAGGCGGAATAGAAGCAATCCTGACTGATGAAATCCCTGAAGTCAGTGAAGTTGTTATGGAAGAAGATTACGCAAACATGTAATCTTTTTTTGTTTATTCTTGAAATTTCTTAAATATTTCTGATTTTTCAGTCTATTTTAGGTTTTTTTCTTGATATTTTGAAAAAATCAATTAAAATTAAGAAAAAAAGGAGTTTATATGATGAAATATCCATTTGAAGAATTCGGAACTCGTTTATTCAGTGAAACCGTCATGAAGCAATCCCTTCCAAACCCTGTATTCCTGCGTTGGAAAGAATCTGTTGCCAAAGAGGTTCCAATGGATAAAGAAACAGCTGATGATATCGCCCATGCCATGAAAGTCTGGGCTCTTGAACAAGGGGCAACCCATTATTCCCATTGGTTTCACCCGATGACCGGTTCAACTGCTGAAAAACACGATGCTTTCCTGGTTCCTGACGAAACCGGACAGCCGATGACTCGTTTTTCTGGAAAAGCATTGATCAAAGGTGAAACTGACGGTTCAAGTTTTCCGAACGGCGGTTTACGGGCAACCTTTGAAGCCCGTGGATATACCTATTGGGATGTCA
>CALNCD010000252.1 GCA_937874965.1 uncultured Erysipelotrichaceae bacterium
GGCGAAATCCTTGTTTCAAACATTAATGACAGCGGGATAGATATCATCGCAACCAAGCAAGTCAAAAGAAAGGACAACATCAGTGAGTAAAAAATACATTATTGCCCTCGATCAGGGAACATCCAGTTCCAGAGCCATCGTTTTTGATCAACAGCTGGATATTTATGGCGTAGCACAGACCGAGTTCACGCAGATCTATCCGAAACCGGGGTGGGTTGAACACGATCCCGTTGAGATCTGGGCTTCACAAAGCGGTGTTCTCACCGAGGTCATCGCACGAACAGGAATCAAACCCAGCGAAATTGACGCTATCGGAATCACCAATCAGCGAGAAACGACGATTGTCTGGGACAAACTCACAGGAAAACCGATCTATAATGCAATTGTCTGGCAATGCCGAAGAACTGCGGACGCCTGTATCCGCCTTGAAAAACAAGGATACAAGCCGTTGATCAAGGAAAAGACCGGTTTGGTGCTGGATGCTTACTTTTCCGCAACCAAGATTCAGTGGATTCTCGATCATGTTGCTGGCGCTCGGGAAAAAGCCGATCGAGGAGAGCTGATGTTTGGAACAGTGGATAGCTGGCTGGTGTATAACCTCAGTGATAAACACGTTCATGTCACAGATGTAACCAATGCTTCCAGAACAATGTTGTTCAATATTCATACCCTGACCTGGGACTTGGAGCTATGCGCATTATTCAATATTCCCCAGTCCATGCTGCCCACGGTCTGTGACAGTTCCAAAATCTATGCGACAACGAATATCCAAGGTGTCCACATTCCAATTGCCGGCATTGCGGGTGATCAACAGGCGGCATTATTCGGTCAGACCTGCTTTGAAGTCGGGCAGGCAAAGAACACCTATGGAACCGGCTGCTTCTTGTTGATGAATACCGGTTCAACCCCCATTGAAAGCCAGCATGGTTTGATTTCAACGATTGCGATCGGATTGAATAATCATGTTCAATATGCACTCGAGGGTTCGATTTTTGTCGCCGGCGCTTTGATTCAATGGTTGCGGGATTCCTTGAATATCATTCAGGATACCAATGATTCCGAATACTTTGCGACCAAGGTTACAGACAATAACGGCGTCTATCTCGTTCCTGCCTTTACCGGGCTGGGGGCACCCTATTGGGATATGTATGCGCGTGGATCAATCAGCGGCTTGACCCGAGGATCCACAAAGAATCACATTATCCGGGCTGCCCTGGAGGCCATCGCCTATCAAACCTATGATGTCGTGGTTGCGATGGAAGAAGATTGCGGGACGAGTCTCGATACACTCCGCGTTGATGGCGGCGCAAGTTCAAACCGATTTCTCATGCAGTTTCAGTCAGATATCCTGAATCGGCCGGTTCAGCGTCCCCTCATCAAAGAATCCACTGCCATGGGCGCTGTTATGCTGGCGGGATTGGCAACCGGCTTTTTCAAAAGCAAAGACGAGCTTAAGCAACTGGTTTCCATCGCTCAGCAATATAGCCCTGAAATGGATGAAAAAAAACGCCAGCTCTATTTAAAGGGATGGCATAAAGCAGTTGAACGAAGCATGGATTGGGAAGAAAAGGATTAACGTTTCATAAAGTCAATCAAATCCTGGATAACCATCTTGTGCTGTGTCTCCATGAGGATCTCATGGCGAAGTCCCGGATAAAGAATGGCATCGACGCATTGATAGCCGTTCTTTTTCAATGCCTGCACAGCGAATGTCATCTTATCACTGCCTCCTAAGCATGGGTCTTCAGATCCACTGAAAAAACGAATTGGAAGGGTCAAAGAGGTCGTTGTCCACTCACTGTAAGCTTCATTCATCACCCTGAATAAATCACGATAGCCGCTGACGGTAAACGGAAAACCGCAAAAATCACTTTCAATATACGACCGGACATTCACTTCATTTTTACTGATCCAATCAAATTTGGTTTTGGGATTTTTCACTGCTTTATTGAATGAACCGGTTGCAAGGTGTTCAACAAATGAGGAAACATACTGAGACCCTTTCAGGGTTACGAGAACAGAACAAAGTGCAATGCCGAGTTTGGAAGCACTGTTATAGGACGGCGAACCCGAAAGCATGACCTTATTCAAGGTTGTGTCGTAGTATTTAAGATATGCACGGGCAAAGAGAGAACCCATACTGTGTCCAAAGAGATTGACTGCATAGCCATAGGGTTGATTGACATTACGAATAATGTCATGCAGATCCTCAAGGTTTTTGCGCCAACCCTCTTTATCCGCAAAAAAACCTAGTACATCACCGGATTGAAAATGACCACGATGGTCTAGTGAAAGAACCGCATAACCTTCTTTGATACAAGCATCAATGAATTCCTGATAGCGAAGACGATGCTCTGCCATCCCGTGAAAAATAACAACCATAGTATCAGCGCCTTCTGGGCGATAGAAATCACCATGCAGAATGGTCGCATCAAAACGGGATTTATGGACAATGGTTTCATGTTTCATAGATTCACCTTCTTTTCTCTAATATAGCAGATTTCTGCGTGAATTCATAGAAGTGAATACCCATTCACAGTGTGAAACAACTGCCGAAAGCCAAACGTATAATGGACTCAAATTAAAAGACCTTGTTTGCTTTTCTGAAAACAGAAAACAACCAAGATCTTTAAGATATTATTTCAATCTAAAGAATGTTTCAAATTGATGCTGAGCATTCTTCAGTCCCTCATACAGAAGTGTCGTATCATTGATATCAATAATAATATCAATAGTTTCATAGAAGAAATTGCAGAACTTCGTAGAACTAATAATCCCGAATTGTTTCCCAAGTGTCTTGCATGCTTTTTGAACAATCCGGATCTGATTGATCAATTCCGGATGAAATACATCATCATAAATCTCCATTGATATCCCTAAGTCTACAGGACCGACAATAACCCCAT